>NZ_NHRP01000005.1:0-130880 GCF_002165385.1 Acinetobacter sp. WCHA39 | reverse complement strand
CAGTAAGTTTATTTCGCTACGGTTTGGACTATGTTCAAATGGCTATTCTACGTTTGATTGGTTTTGGAAAAAAAGAAGAATTTAAGAAAGTGCTCGCAATTTTAAGGAAGAAAAAGCCTGATAGGACAAGGGCCCTATGAAATTTGTCGTGTACAAAGCGCTTCAAGATATTATTGGTCGCAGCTATAACCTTGATATAAAAAATCCGCATCTAATTGAAGAAGATGTAAAAGACCCTGAAGAGCTTTTATCTAAGTATGAAAGCCTTGAAGCTGAGGTTGCTAAAATTCGTCAGCAATTAAAAGTAATTTTAGATGAAGCTTTAGGTCAATAGTTCAGGATGAGTAAAATGACAAGTGTTAAAAAACTCATTACTGAGCATTTAGATATTTGGTTAACAGCAGAAACTGAGAAAAAATCAGGGCGTGGGCGTAGTTCAAGTTTTAGTAATTCAATTTATGGTGTTCAGAAACTGCGTGAGTTGATTTTGGAATTAGCTTTTCTTGGTAAATTAGTACCCAATCAAGCAAAACCTGTCGATTTATTGGAACAAATCTTGAGCGAGCAAAAGGAATTAGTAAAAAATAAAATTTTAAAAAAGACGACAGATATAAATATCTTCGAGTACTCTGAATTTAATTATCCTTTGCCAAAAACATGGGTTGTATTAAAACTATGTGATTCAGGTTATAACTTAGGTCAAAAAGTTCCCGATTCCAAATTCTCTTATATTGATGTTTCTGCAATTAATAGCATTTATGGACGTGTAGAAAACCAATCAATTTTAAATGCCGATGAAGCACCTTCACGAGCCCGTAAGAAAGTTACTCAAGGAACGATTATATATTCTACGATTAGACCCTATCTAAATAATATTGCCGTAATTGATAAAGTTTTTGAATATGAACCTATTGTAAGTACAGCTTTTGCTGTAATCCACCCATATAAGGTTATTGACTCCTATTATTTATTTTATTACTTGCGTAGTCCTTTGTTTGTAAAGTATGTTGAATCACAACAAATAGGGATCGCTTATCCTGCTATTAATGATAAGCAATTTTTTAGTGGATTGTTACCAGTCCCACCTTTAAATGAACAACAACGCATCGTAGCTAAAGTTGATGAATTAATGCAACTTTGTGATCAACTTGAACAGCAGCAAAATTTAAGCTCAGAAGCACATGATAAATTAGTTGACACGTTACTGAATGTTTTGATTAACTCATCTGATGTTGATGAGTTTCAACAGAATTGGCAGCGTATTTCAGAAAACTTTGATCTATTATTTACTACTGAATACAGTATTGAACAGCTAAAACAAACGATTTTGCAGCTAGCGGTAATGGGTAAGTTGGTAAAACAAGACCAAAATGATGAACCCGCAAGTGAGCTCTTGAAACATATTGTTGAAAAAAAAGCTAGGTTAGTTAAAGATGGGGTGATTAAGAAACCTAAGTTTTTACCTGAAAAGAATTTGTATGAAAATACATTTACTAGCCTTCCAGATAATTGGATTTTAACAAATCTAGCTAGTCTGGCAGAGATAAATCCTAGAAATAATATGATTGATGATTCAATATTTGTTAGTTTTGTTCCTATGACTTTAATCCATCGGGAGTATTTAGACAAACATGAAGCAGAAACAAAAACATGGGCAGAGGTAAAGAAAGGTTTTACACATTTTGCAAATAACGATATTGGTGTAGCAAAAATAACCCCTTGTTTTGAAAATAGTAAAGCGTGTGTATTTCAAAATCTTACTAATCATGTAGGTGCTGGTACAACAGAGTTACACATAGTTCGACCAATTGTGGGGCTGGATTCCGAATATGTTTTGATTTATTTTAAATCACCAGTTTTTCTAAAAACTGGTGAGGCTCACATGACTGGTACAGCGGGACAAAAAAGATTACCAAAAGAATTTGTGGAATACTTTAATTTCCCATTACCACCATTAAATGAGCAAAGACGTATTGTTAAAAAAGTAAATCAACTCTTCTCTATTATTGGACGCTTTCAGGTTCTACAAAGTAAATTACGTAAAACTAAACTTCATTTGGCTGATAGCTTAGTTAGTAATGCATTGAATGATTCAAACGATAAGAGTAAATCTGAAACTACAGACAATGTTATTCAGTTTGAAAAGCCAATTGAAGTTGTTAAGCAGTCGAATCAAAAAGTTACTGAGCAAATTGACTTGTTTACAGATGAAAGTGTTGACGATGATATAAAACTTTTATCTTTAGCTGCTGAAATCACGTTTCAGTTGCATACAGAGCCAACTTTTGGTCATTTAAAGCTACAAAAATTGATCTACTTATGCCAACAATTAAAACATATGGATTTAGCTGCTGATTTTAAACAACATGCCGCTGGTCCATATGATCGTAATATAGCAACATATATTGATACTGAGTTTAAAAAACGTCAGTGGTTCAGTTATCACCAAGATGAAACACCAAAATACAAACAACTTCGAAAATGTGGGGAACATAAAACAGAGTTTAATAGATTCTTTAAAAGTGAAGCATTTGAAATTTATGAGTTGATTGGATGGTTTAGAACTTGTACTTCAAGTCATATTGAAATAGTAGCAACGCTATTTGCTTGTTGGTTACGTTTGCTTGAGCAAAAGCAATTAGTTACAGAGGAGCAGCTTTTATGTGACTTTTATGCTTGGTCTGAAGAGAAGAGTAAGTTTAGTAAAGTTGAAGTTCTTAATGGTTATAAGTGGATGAAGATGTATTCCATAACACCAATAAAATAATTGTAAGGGGGGGGTATGTCGTATCAGGCGGTTTTTACAGGATGGGAAGATCTTAAATTAAAGGATTTACTCGTAGCTTATAGAAAAGCTAAAGCAGATTGTTTTTTTGAGAATACTTTCCCCACAGCAGTAAAATTTGCAGAGTATGAACAAAAATTATTACCTAATTTAAAAAAACTTTTGGAAAAATTAAAAAAAGATAATGGTTTTTTTGAGAATGAGAAATTCTTAGGGCAATATCGAGTTGTCCCTAAAAAATTAATAATAAATAAGAAGTCTGATACCAATAGCATTAGTCATGTACATTTTTCAGATCCAAAAAAAAATTTAAATAAGTTATTTGGTGAAAATGAGATAAATCCATCATTTCGTATCATTGGCGATTTCCCCGTAGAAACACATATTATTTCAGCCCTCTGGATTAATATGGTTGGAGAGCAGTTTGATGAACGATTAACTGAGTCTTGCTATGGGGCACGACTAAAACGTATAGAAAATGATGAAGAGTTTTCTTTAAATATGAGAAAACCTTTCCATATCAGTGCAATAGGATCATTTACACCGTACTTTCAGCCTTATCAAAAATGGCGAAATGATGGGTTAAATGCTATACGAGATGAATTAGAAAAAGATAAAAGTGTTATAGCAGTATCTTTGGACTTAAAAAGTTATTACCACTACATTGATCCAAAAATCATTGTTTCTGAAAATTTGCATAAAACATTCGATCTTACTCTTAGTGAGCATGAGCTTTTATTTACTAAGCAATTAGCTAATTTTTTAGAAGAATGGGCAAAACAGGCTGTTGTATTTTCAAAAAAAATCTCCGTTGAATGTGAGATATCAGGTGGATTAGCAATAGGCTTAACTGCAAGCAGAATTATCTCTAATATGATTTTGCACCGTTGGGATAAATTAATTAAAGAAAAAGTTACTCCAATTCATTATGGTCGTTATGTAGATGATATGTTTTTAGTATTAAAAGATGCTGGGAATATAAGTAATAGTGATGACTTAATGAAATTCTTACGAGAAAGAATTGGAGATGAGATACTAAAACCAGATGATAAGGACCCTAAAAAATGGTTGATTAATCAACCTAACTCTAAGAATGACTCAACCTTAATACAATTGCAATCTGATAAACAAAAGCTATTTCTTTTAGAAGGACGAACAGGGTTAGATTTATTAGATAGTATTGAAAAAGACATTTATGAGCTTTCGAGTGAACATCGTTTGATGCCTTCACCTGATCAACTAGATCAGTCAACGGCTGCGAAGGTTCTTTCAGCAGCTGGGAGTGTGGGGGAAAATGCTGATACTTTACGAAGAGCTGATGGATTAACGATAAGAAGATTAAGTTGGGCATTGCAATTACGGCATGTTGAGACACTTGCTCGTGATCTACCTTCTAAGGTGTGGAAAAAACAAAGAGATGAGTTTTACCAATTTGCTCATAATCATATTTTAAGACCTGATAGTATATTTGAGCATTTTTCATATTTACCTCGTTTACTCGGATTTGCCATCAGTTTGAATGAATGGCATCAAGCAGAATTAATTGTATTAAGAGCATATCAATCATTAGATCTTCTTAAAGCAGCAATTTTTGATCAAGATAGATCAAAATTTTATGGAGAAGTTAATGGTGCAAAATGTGATCTTCATGAAGATATTTGGCAAGAAATCAAACATTCGTTAACAATACTTTTTATTGATGCTGCAACTAAATACTATGATCCGAATGACCTTTTTTCGGATAAAGAGCCAAAGCAAAAAAGCTTAGAAGATATATTTTTCCGAGGTTTGTTTGAAAATATTGATTCAATTAGTGATTTATTTAATACTGATTTGAGTATCACAAACTTTAAAGAAAAAGCATTATTAGTTTTAAACTCTGACTTAGGTAAAACACCTTATAAACAAATTTTAGCTTTAAATATAAGTAATAAACTATTGGATAAAGAAAATAAAAGACGAAATGAAAAGCTTATTAGACGTTTCTTGGAAACAGAGCTAATTTCTACTGATTCCTTGAGATCTTTCTTAAAATCGTCATTCCCAAAGAGATTCAATAAGGAAAACTATTCTAATAAATATAGTTTTGAAATATTTTTACCCTACTTATTTCCTACAAGACCATATTCAACAGCAGAAATCTCTGAATTGGCACCTGAGTGTGTGGGTTTGCCTCAAAATAATAAGAAGTTTTGTAACACTTCGCCTACTAAAATATGGGCTAGGTATTGCCAAGCAGTACGTGGTGTATGGGTAAAACCTACTTTGTTAGCTATCGCTAATGATAATAAGGATAAGCTCAATTGTTCAAGGTCTTTAAGATTAGGAACTGATAGTAAAGATAAAGTTATAGTGGCCTTAACTAATCTAAAAACATCTCAAAAGGATTGGGCTCATACAGCAGCGAATAAACCTAATTTAAGTTTAGATAGATATAAGAGAATATCTGATTTAGTGAATGATATTTTGAGGCTAAACCCTAGACCTGACTATGTATTTTTTCCAGAATTATCTATTCCTTTAGAGTGGGTTGATAGTATCTCATCTAGGTTGTGTGCTGCTGGAATAAGTATTATTGCTGGAACTGAATATAGACATACTGCAAGCAATAAGTTAATAAGTGAGGCTTTATTAATATTATCTGATAACCGTTTAGGGCATTATGCATTTGCTAAAATTTGGCAACCTAAGCTTGAACCAGCTGTAGGTGAAGACAAAGAGCTGATTAGTGTGTACGGAAAAGTGTGGGATTTTGCTAGAACGAAGTATAAGACTGAAAAAGGTCAATTTAAAGTTCTAAAAAAGCCAATATACATACATAATAATTTTCATTTTGGAGTTATGGTTTGTTCTGAATTGCAAAATAGCAAATCAAGAATAAGTTTCCAAGGAAAGGTTGATGCTCTTTCAGTACTTAGTTGGAATCAAGATTTAGAAACATTTTCTACATTAATAGAGTCAGCAGCTCTTGATGTTCATGCTTATACAATTCTTGTAAATAATAGATCATATGGTGATAGTCGAATTCGTGTGCCAGCTAAACAATCCTTTAATCGAGATTTAGCAAGAGTAAGAGGTGGTGAAAATGATTTTGTTGTTGCAGCTACAATTGATATTAAAGAACTAAGAGTTTTTCAAAGTAGGTCAACACGCTGGACCCAAGAAGGCGACAAATTTAAACCATTACCTGAAGGCTTTACAATATCGAAACTTCGAAAGTTATCGCCTCCAATTAAGTAGTAAAAAAATAGAGCCATTAGGCTCTATTTTTTTTGCTTTAGCATAGCTGATTAAATTTGTAACAATCTCGAAATATGTGTCAAAAATCTCACATTATCTGTCATTCAGCGTCCATTAAATGACCTTACCAGCTTAACGCACCACCAGTTTGGTAATCCGTAACGCGCGTTTCAAAGAAATTCTTCTCTTTACGCAAGTCCATCATCTCAGACATCCATGCAAATGGGTTTGTTACACCAGCGAATTGCTCTGGTAAACCAAGTTGCGATAAACGACGGTTACAGATGAATTTCAAGTATTCTTCCATCATGCTTGCATTCATACCCAATACACCACGTGGCATCGTATCACGTGCGTATTCGATCTCAAGCATTGTACCTTCAAGAATCATTTGAATGACTTCTTGTTGGAATTCGGCAGTCCAAAGGTGAGGGTTCTCAATCTTGATTTGGTTGATCATATCAATACCAAAGTTCAAGTGCATAGATTCATCACGTAGGATGTATTGGAACTGTTCAGCAACACCGTTCATCTTGTTACGACGACCCATACTCAAGATTTGAGTGAAGCCACAGTAGAAGAAGATACCTTCAAGTACACAGTAGAATGCGATCAAGTTACGAAGTAAGCGTTGGTCGTTTTCAGGTGTTCCTGTGTGGAATGTAGGATCACTTAAAGATTGTGTATATTTCAAGCCCCATGATGCTTTACGTGCAACACTTGGAATCTCACGGTACATGTTAAAGACTTCGCCTTCATCCATACCTAAAGATTCAATACAGTATTGATACGCATGTGTATGAATCGCTTCTTCAAATGCTTGGCGCAAAATGTATTGGCGGCATTCTGGGTTGGTGATGTGGCGATAGATCGCCAAAACCAAGTTGTTCGCAACCAATGAATCTGCTGTTGAGAAGAAACCTAAAGAACGCATAACGATAGTGCGCTCATCTTCGGTTAAGCCATTTTCAGACTTCCAAAGTGCGATATCGTGGTTCATGTTAACTTCTTGTGGCATCCAGTGGTTTGCACACCCGTCCAAGTATTTTTGCCAAGCCCACTCATATTTGAATGGAACAAGTTGGTTTAAATCCGCACGACAGTTGATCATGGCTTTGTCGTCAACTTGTACACGCTGAGCACCCATTTCAAGCTCTTCTAAGCCCGGTGCAACGTCCAAATGATCTAGGGCTGCAGATGCTCTAGCCAACGAATCGGTTGGATTTGTTGCTCGGTTGGCACCGGCTCCAACGGGTTGTGCAGCTGCCATGCTCGGCGATGATTGCTCTGAATCAGATACCACTTGCGTATTAAGCGTTTTTTGCGAGTCGAGGGACGCAGACTTGTGTTCAGGTGCAGTCGGTTTTTGCGTATCATCTTCAAAATCGTCCCAGCTAAGGATAGACATATTTAATCTCACTATAATCTTAATTTATTTACATTGCAGTTTTAAAAAATGAAAATGGCGCATAAGAAAAACAGCAAAACAAAAAGGGTAATAATCAATCCCATCATCGCTAAACGTTTGAGATTGATAGTTGCGGGAAGTGAGTTTGGCGTTAATAATTTGCCTGTTTCATCATAAATGGCAATCGCTCTTGCCCCACTACTTAGCCCTAGCTCTTGTAATGCTCGTATTTCTACTTGTGTTAAACCA
Organism: Acinetobacter sp. WCHA39; assembly: GCF_002165385.1. Classification (NCBI taxonomy): domain Bacteria; kingdom Pseudomonadati; phylum Pseudomonadota; class Gammaproteobacteria; order Moraxellales; family Moraxellaceae; genus Acinetobacter; species Acinetobacter sp. WCHA39. Next base: position 123,198 of record NZ_NHRP01000005.1, on the reverse strand, counting down.
AATTCCATTCGCTCCATTGCTTGAATAAACATATAAGGAGCTAAATACTTAAAACCGCCACCACCACGTTTGAGTAACTGCGTTAATGTAGTTTCAGCGATACTAAAATCACCTAATAACGAACGTGGATGTGAAAACTGTGCACATTCAGTTAGATATTCTGTAGAAGATGGATAATGAAGTACTATCCGATCGACATAAATCTGTACTAAAACAGCAGGAGCATTAGCATATCGTTCTAAATCAGTTTGAAGCATAGTTCTACTTCCCAATAAAGCACTTTATTGATCTTGCTTACGCTGTTGTTTCCGAATGGCTAAAAATGCATAGACCATTGGTACATAAAAGAAAATAAAGGCAAAGATTAAAACAGCTAGTCCTAACATATAGTTATAGCTAATATTGAACATAATCCTTGCCTCTTTCCTTTAAATCTTAAATAAACCCTACTTTATTTAAGAAGGGTTTCTCCAAGATCTAATTACTGACAAGCTTCACAATCTGGATTGTCGATTGAACAAGCCATTGGCACTGGAGCTGCTGTTGTGAAACCATCTTCTTCAACTTGAACTTCAGGTTTTTTCTCTTCAACTGCTTGAGCCGCAACGATAGGTGCTTCAATTGTCGCTGGTTTTACTGCATTCAGTGCACCAGTATTAATTGTTGATTTCTCAGCAGATGTTGCACCTAAAGCTCGGAGGTAATATGTGGTTTTAAGACCACGTAACCATGCCATCTTATACGTGATGTCCAGTTTCTTACCATTCGCACCAGCGATGTAAAGGTTCAATGACTGTGCTTGATCGATCCACTTTTGACGGCGAGATGCAGCATCTACGATCCAACGAGTTTCCACTTCAAAAGCTGTCGCGAAGATTGCTTTTAATTCCTCAGGAATACGTGCAATCTTTTGTACTGAACCTTCGAAGTGTTTCAGGTCATTCACCATCACAGTGTCCCACAGACCACGTTCTTTTAATGCACGAACAAGGTAAGGGTTGATCACGGTGAATTCACCAGAAAGGTTAGATTTCACATACAAGTTCTGGAATGTTGGCTCAATTGATTGAGACACGCCACAAATGTTTGAAATGGTTGCTGTAGGTGCAATTGCCATCACATTCGAGTTACGCATACCGTCTTTTTGAACTTTGGCACGTAAGCTATCCCAATCTAAACGTTGTGTACGATCAACTTCGAACATACGCTCTGGACGAGATTTCGCAACAATTTCTAAAGAGTCGATTGGCAAGATACCTTGATCCCACAATGAACCTTTAAATGTTTCGTAAGTACCACGCTCAACCGCCAAGTTACTCGACGTTTCGATTGCGTAATAGCTGATTACTTCCATTGATTCATCAGCAAATTCAACTGCTGCATCTGAACCATAAGCAATGCCCATTTCATAAAGTGCATCTTGGAAGCCCATGATACCCATACCCACAGGGCGGTGTTTCATGTTCGAATTTTTCGCTTGTGGTACTGCGTAATAGTTGATGTCGATGACGTTATCGAGCATACGTACTGCAGTTTTAATAGTGCGTGCTAATTTTTCACGGTCTAACACACCACCTTGAACGTGTTGCACAAGGTTGATTGAACCCAAGTTACACACCGCAATTTCATCTTGGTTAGTATTGAGGGTAATTTCAGTACATAAGTTAGATGAGTGCACTACACCCACATGTTGTTGTGGTGAACGTAAGTTACATACGTCTTTGAATGTGATCCACGGATGACCTGTTTCAAATAACATCGAAAGCATTTTGCGCCATAAGTCTTTGGCACGTACTTTCTTGTGTAGCATGTTTTCTTGTTTTGCTACTGCTTCGTAATGGGTATAACGTTCAGCAAACTCAGCACCTGTTAGGTCGTGTAGATCGGGCGTTTCTGAAGGTGTGAATAGTGTCCATTCAGCATCTTCAAATACACGTTGCATAAATAAATCAGGAACCCAGTTTGCTGTGTTCATGTCATGTGTACGGCGACGATCATCACCTGTGTTTTTACGTAGCTCTAGGAATTCTTCAACATCCAAGTGCCAAGTTTCGAGGTATGCACAAACTGCACCTTTACGCTTACCACCTTGGTTTACCGCAACAGCGGTATCGTTTGCAACTTTCAGGAATGGAACAACACCTTGTGATTTACCGTTTGTGCCTTTGATATACGAGTTCAAAGCACGTACAGGTGTCCAGTCATTACCTAAACCACCAGCCCATTTAGAAAGCATTGCGTTGTCACGCATCGCACCATAAATGTCATATAGGTCATCACCAATTGTTGTTAAATAACAGCTTGATAATTGTGGGCGTAATGTACCTGAGTTAAATAGCGTTGGCGTAGATGCCATGTAATCGAAGCTAGATAATAAGTTATAGAACTCGATTGCACGCTCTTCTTTATTTTCTTCATTGAGTGCGAGACCCATTGAAACACGCATAAAGAATAATTGTGGTAATTCAAAACGTACGCCATTTGAATGAATGAAGTAACGATCGAATAAAGTTTGTAGACCTAGATAGGTAAATTGATTTGAGCGTTCAGGTTGAATCGCTGCTGATAATTTAGCAAGGTCAAAATTAAGAAGATCAGGAGATAAAAGATCAAGCTCGATCCCTTTCTTTAAGAAAGGTTCTAAAGCATCATTCTCAGATGTATCTGTTGATAAACCTAAGAATTCTAATCCAGTGCCGACAAGCTCATTACATAACAAACGTGCAGTCACATAAGTATAATTTGGCTCTTGTTCGATACGCGTACGAGTCGCCATCATCATCGTTGTTGCGATGTCACTTTCTTTTACACCGTTGTATAAGTTTTTAACGGTTTCATCGACGATCGCTTGAACATCAATCCCTTCCAAACCTTCACTTGCTGTTTCGATTGTTGCTGTAAGTGCACCGAGGTCTAATGGTTGGAGCTGTCCATGAGCATCAGTGATTTGAAGGGTAGGATGATGGTTCGCACCTGCTTGCTGACGAGCAGTGGCACGTTGTTCACGATAAATAACGTAGGCACGTGCAACTTTTTGCTCGCCTGTACGCATCAGTGCTAATTCAACTTGGTCTTGAATTTCTTCGATATGAATCGTACCGCCAGAAGGTAAACGACGATTAAACGTATTGAGTACCATCTCTGTTAATTGAGTGATACGGTCATGGATGCGACTAGAGTCAGCACCTTGTTGACCTTCAACAGCTAAAAAGGCTTTCCCGATCGCAACAGAAATCTTCTCGGCATTAAAAGACGCGATTTCACCAGTGCGCTTAATTACCTGAATTTGACCAGGAGTAGAAGTGATGATGCTCATGTCAGCATAGCTCCATTATCATCTATTTTTATGTTCATAGACCGTTTGAATCGAGCAAAATGTATGCCACGATGTTTGAGGGATAAACACAATACTTAGTGGTTAAAGTTTATTTTCAACACAAGATACGGGATTTTTAACAGCATATCAATCTTGACATTTTACTAAAGTTTTTTTTGTGTTTTAACTGCTGTATTCACAGGCACATAGCATAGCAAAGGGCTTTAAAAAGACGTATAGATAACTCTGTGGATAAGTCAAAAAACAAACACTTAAATTATTTTGGGTGAAGAAAGAAACAGATTGTTTAACATTGGCACAAAATCTATACTAAAAATTCATTCTGTCGGAAAAAGCAGATGGAATTAAAAAATATATTAAAATTCATAATTTTAATAAAAATATAACAAAAGTGCTTAACCGTGTATCAGTTTGGTGAACGCCTACTTGTTTACAATGTAAACGTGTGTATATTGCAAAACATAAACCAATGTATCTGTCAGATTTTTATAGATAGATTCACTCTAATTGTAGGGGTATACAAATGAGCCAAGAAGAAAAGTTACCAAAAATTTTGATCGTTGAAGATGACGAACGTTTAGCTCGCTTAACACAAGAGTATTTGATTCGTAACGGTCTAGAAGTTGGGGTCGAAACAGATGGTAATCGTGCGATTCGCCGTATTATCAGTGAGCAACCAGATTTAGTTGTCTTGGATGTGATGTTACCAGGTGCAGATGGTTTAACCGTTTGTCGAGAAGTTCGTCCACATTACCATCAACCGATCTTGATGTTAACCGCACGTACAGAAGATATGGATCAGGTACTTGGTTTAGAAATGGGTGCAGATGACTATGTTGCTAAACCCGTTCAACCACGTGTTTTATTAGCTCGTATTCGTGCTTTATTACGTCGTACTGATAAAACAGTTGAAGACGAAGTTGCTCAACGTATCGAGTTCGATGATCTCGTGATTGATAACGGTGGCCGTTCAGTGACTTTAAACGGTGAGCTGGTTGATTTTACGAGCGCTGAATATGACTTATTGTGGTTGCTAGCTTCAAACGCAGGACGCATCTTATCTCGTGAAGATATTTTTGAGCGTCTCCGTGGTATTGAATACGATGGTCAAGACCGTTCGATCGATGTGCGTATTTCACGTATTCGTCCAAAAATTGGTGATGATCCAGAAAATCCAAAACGTATCAAAACTGTGCGTAGCAAAGGTTATTTATTCGTTAAAGAAACTAACGGGATATAATTTGCATCTTGCTTTAAATTAGCTTGGATTTATTTCCCTTATGGTAAGTCGAGTACTAAAAAACAGCATTTTCTTGCGAATTTATGCTGGATTAGTGGTTTTGGTTGTTGTTGTTGCCGCATTTTGTTATTTGCTGGTACAGGTCATCAACTATCAACGCGCGCAAGAATATCGTGAATATCTGACGGATGGTATTTCATATGTCATCAGTGAGGGGGTATCTCGACAACCTCAAAAACAACAAAAGCTAGATTGGATTTCTGATGCTTCCGATTTACTAGAACTTCCAATCTACTATGTTGATGCAGCACGTGTAGAGCTTTCTCGTACTGAGAAAAAGCGGATTGCTGAGCAGAAATCAGTGGTTCGTTATGATGCCAATAATGGTGTGGGTTATATCATTATTGGTCTGAAAGATGATGCGAAACATTATCTTTATATCAAAGTGGATAAGCTCGGCGAGCGCCAAATGAAGGCGTTGCCAATTTTTGTACTGGATTATTTGATTTTTTATCCGGGGCAAGAGCGTGAATATTTAGAAAGAATTAAAAAGCATTTTTACTATCCGATTACGATTGCCAATATTAAAGATATTAATCTAGATTCAGAGCAAATCGGTCGTTTACGTCAAGACCAAAGTATTCTGTTATATAAGGATAGTGCAACTGTACGTGGTACAACGATTTCAATTGTTTCTCCAATGCCAAATCATCCTGCACAAGTTCTTATCTTAGGTCCAGTTCCAATGTTTAATTGGATGCCTTTTCAGCTTTCAGCAGGTATTACCTTATTTAGCTTATTCTTATTAAGTCTAGGTGTTTACGGTTTAATTCTACCGCTTGAGCGGAAAATTCGTCAGGTTCGTCATGCCCTGAATAAAATGAAATCGGGTGACCTGTCATTACGTGTTCCGATTGAAGGCACAGATGAAATGGCAAATTTGGCATCAAGTTATAACAATATGTCAGACCATATCCAGCGCCTGATTGAGGCGCAACGGGAATTAATGCGCGCAGTGTCGCATGAACTCAGAACGCCTGTGGCGCGTATCCGCTTTGGTATGGAGATGCTCGCAGAAGAGGATGACTATAGTTACCGTATTCAGCAGGTGGAGATGATTGATAAGGATATTGAGGCACTTAATACCCTGATTGATGAGATCATGACCTATGCGAAACTGGAGCAGGGTACACCATCTTTGGACTTTGAGGACCTTGTGTTGGTCGAAGTGCTCAATCAGGTTGCAATAGAGACTGAGGCACTCAAAACTCAAAAGGAAATTGAGCTGATTGCGCCACCTCTGGCATTGCGCGTTGATGCCGAGCGCCGTTACCTGCATCGTGTGGTACAGAACCTTGTGGGCAATGCAGTGCGCTACTGTGACAACAAGGTGCGTATCAGTGGCGGTGTTCGTGCTGATGGTAAGGCATATGTCTGTGTAGAAGACGATGGGCCCGGCATTCCAGAGCAAGAGCGCGCACGTATTTTTGAAGCCTTTGCTCGTTTGGATGATAGTCGTACACGCGCATCAGGTGGGTATGGTTTGGGTTTATCAATCGTGAGTCGTATCGCGTATTGGTTCGGTGGAGATATTATGGTAGACCAAAGCCCTAACTTAGGTGGCGCACGTTTTACCATGACATGGCCAGCGAAGCGTTATAAACAAAACATAAAAAAATAGTTTTAATTCATTTAAGCTTGTATGAAGAATATAAGAAAGCCAAAGCATCAAGCTTTGGCTTTAATTTTTTATGAAGCATAAATATTGCTTATTCATGAACAGATGAATCAGGCTCGATTAATGGATGACCAGACCTTAAGCCATTCAGTGCATCTATATTAAAATCCAGAAGTAATAAATTATTTTTTACGTCTATTTTATAACTTTTAATCAATGGTTGATCGCCATTTAATGTTTCAACTTTATAGCTATCAGCAATGTTTAGAATACTTTCAAGATTGGTTGTCGTTGCTGCAAAGTCTCCTCTAAAGACTTCATAGATATCTCTTAGGTCGAAAATTGCATTATCAGCATCAGGGTGTTTCCGAATATAACTTTCAATGTGCCGCATCAGCAGCTGTGAAAAAAAGAAATAATCTGAGTCATGTGTATATTCTAAATGCATATTTTTCTCCTTGTTTGCTAGTTTTAGAATATCGATCTCTCAGCCAAATAGTGTATAAAGTTAATTAAAGCATGTAGCTGAATTGCAAAATATTATGTCGAAATGACAACCTGATTTCGGCCCTATCTTTTTGCGTGGTAAAGCGCATTGTCCGCCTGCTTGAATAAGTGCTCAATCGGCTGGTGATTTTCGGGCGTGCAAATGCACAGGCCAATGCTAAGCTGAATGAAAAAATGCTGCTATTGATCAATTGAAATAGGAGTTTGGCTCATGTGTCGGCGAATCTGTTCGGCACAGGCATGAACAGCCTCCATGCTGACACTTTTCTTTGGGGGAAATTAGGTCGGGCTATTATATAAATTTTGTTTAAATTTTCAGCACAAATTTGTATCAATGCAATGATTTAGTTCATGCTGCAATATTTTTGAGCATTGATGACAAGTTGCGGATATTTTTGGCGCAAGAATAAAGAAAAAAATGATTAACATTGGTTAATCGATTTGATAATTCGATTTTTAAGGGTGAATTTGTAGCGATCTAGGTCGTATCAGGAAATTAATCAACAAAATCATCCTAAAGACTAAAGCGCTTCAACTAGCATGAGAAATTAGAAATCAGGTACAATTGGCGGGATTAATTTTGTGTTTGGTGTATTTGAAGGCCAATACATACATTCTTTGTTAAAAATAGGCCTGCCAGGAGTTATCCCCGCATGAGTGCCATTACTCCATACGATTGGGCGATTATCGCCTTCGTGATCGGCGTTACATTTCTTTGCGTTTTTATGCTTACAGTTCCCTTACTCCTCGGGGGTAAAGCATGGGGGCGTGCGAAGCAAGAGCAGTTTGAATCAGGTGTAGTTGGTGCGGGCGGTGCTCGTATCCGCTTGTCAGCCAAATTCTATTTAGTTGCAATTTTCTTCGTTGTCTTTGACTTGGAAGCTCTTTACCTCTACGCATGGTCGACATCAGTTCGTGAAGTAGGTTGGTTTGGATTTACCACGGTCGTTATTTTTGTTGTCGATCTTTTGATCGCTTTGGTTTATGCAATTTCTGTAGGCGCGCTGAATTGGGCACCTGTAGATCGTCGTAAATCTGCCGGTGTGACAACAAAAATTGGTTCACCGAATATGAATATTGCTGACATTACTCGATTCAATAATATTGAAGAGCTTGTTGTCGATCCTACTGGTCATATTCCAGCACAGTCTTCTGGTCGTGTTAAGTCTAAAACACCGACTACATCATCATTTGAACAGGAGTAAGTCGGGATGAAATATACTTTAACCCGTGCGAATCCAGATGCCGATCAGTATCCATTACAAGATCGTCAAATCGTAACTGATCCTCTTGAGGAAGAAGTGAATAAAAGTGTGATGATGACACGTCTTGAAGATGTGTTGCATACCGCAGTGAACTGGGGACGTAAAAACTCTTTATGGCCTTTTAACTTCGGTACATCATGCTGTTATGTTGAATATGCGACGACTTTAACTGGTGTACATGACTTGTCTCGTTTTGGTGCTGAGGTTATTCGTGCTTCACCACGTCAAGCAGATTTAATGATTGTTGCAGGAACCTGCTTTGTCAAAATGGCACCTGTAATTCAACGTTTGTATGAACAAATGCTTGAGCCTAAATGGGTCATCTCTATGGGTGCTTGTGCGAACTCTGGTGGTATGTACGACATCTATTCTGTAGTACAAGGTGTCGATAAAATTATTCCTGTTGATGTGTACATCCCAGGTTGCCCACCTCGTCCAGAAGCATTGATCCAAGCATTGATGTTACTTCAAGACCAAATTCAACTAGAGCGCCGTCCACTTTCAGCGGTGATTGGTGATGATCTTCAGCCTGTGTATAAGCCAAAGATGATGCCAGAACGCGATCGTAAAAATGCGGAACGTATTGCGGTGAAAAACTTACGCTCTATGGATGAAATTAAATAATTTGAACGATGAATTGTGACATGTCTGAAGAGACATGATCATCGGGAAAATTGCCAGAATTTGTATTAAATAGGAAGCCAAGCCAATGGCTGAAACTGACATTGCTATGCCAGAGTCAACGCAAGTTGATTCACGCCCAGCATTTGCAATCGTAGAAGAGCTCAAAACCAAATTTGGTGAGAACTTCTATGTGCAGGCGACTTTTGAAGAGTTTCCAACAGTCTGGGTTGAGCGCGCACGCGTGCAAGAAGTCCTTATGTTCCTCCGTAAAGTGGAACGTCCTTATGTAATGCTGTTTGACTTATCTGCGGTTGATGAGCGTTTACGTGTTCACCGTGATGGTTTACCAGCATCAGATTTTACTGTGTTTTATCATTTGTTATCGCTTGAGCGTAATAGTGATATTCGTATTAAAGTTGCATTAAATGAAAATGATTTAAGCATCCCAACCGCAACCAATATTTGGCCAAATGCCAACTGGTACGAGCGTGAAGCTTACGATATGTTTGGCATCGATTTCGCAGGGCATCCTATGCTCCGTCGTATCTTGTTGCCAACCTATTGGGAAGGTCATCCGTTGCGTAAAGAATATTCTGCGCGTGCGACAGAATATACGCCATATATGCAAGATCAAGCGAAACAAGATTTCGAACAAGAACACTTACGTTTCGTACCAGAAGACTGGGGTCTAAAACGCGGTAACGCTGATGAAGACTTCATGTTCCTCAACTTAGGTCCTAACCATCCATCTGCACACGGTGCGTTCCGTGTGGTATTGCAGTTGGACGGTGAAGAAGTGAAAGATTGCGTACCTGATATTGGTTATCACCACCGTGGTGTGGAAAAGATGGCTGAACGTCAGACATGGCATTCATTTATTCCTTATACCGATCGTGTTGACTACTTAGGCGGTTGTGCACAAAACATGCCATACGTAATGGCTGTTGAACAGCTTGCTGGTATTAAAGTACCTGAGCGTGCGCAAGTCATTCGTGTGATGTTAAACGAATTATTCCGAATCAATAACCACTTATTATTCTGTGGTACAGCGATTCAGGATGCGGGTGGTATGACTCCTGTATTCTATATGTTCGCAGACCGTCAAAAAGTCTATGACATCGTTGAAGCGATCACGGGTTACCGTATGCATCCAGCATGGTTCCGTATCGGTGGTACGGCGCATGACCTTCCAAACAACTGGCAAAAACTTGTTAAAGAATTGCTAGAGTGGATGCCAAAACGTTTGAACGAGTACTACACTGCGGCACTTAAAAACTCAGTATTTATTGGTCGTACCCGCAATGTTGCGCAATACGACGCTAAATCTGCGTTGGCTTGGGGTGTAACGGGTACAGGTTTACGTGCAACGGGTATTGACTTTGACGTTCGTAAATATCGTCCATACAGTGGTTATGAAAACTTCGACTTTGATGTTCCAGTGGAATATGAAGGCGATGCATATGCACGTGTCTTGGTTCACTTCCGTGAAATTACCGAGTCGTTGAAAATTATTCAACAGTGCTTGGACAACATGCCATCTGGTCCTTATAAAGCGGATCATCCACTGGCTGTTCCACCACCAAAAGATAAGACATTACAAGATATTGAAACCTTGATTACGCACTTCTTGAGCGTATCTTGGGGTCCTGTCATGCCTGCGGGTGAGTCATCATTTATGACTGAAGTGGTGAAAGGTGCGAGCACTTATTATTTGACTTCAGACAAGTCAACGATGAGTTACCGTACTCGTATTCGTACACCGACCTTCACGCATTTGCAGCAAATGCCTTCTGTGATTAATGGCAGTTTGGTTTCTGACTTGATCATTTATTTGGCGACCATTGACGTGGTTATGGCTGACGTGGATCGCTAGGGGTAAACGATTATGATGATTTTGACTGATAAAAAACCTCGTGTGAATGTTGAAGGGATTTTGACTGCTGAAGAAATCCATGAGATTGAACACCATATTGATCACTATCCATATCCACGTGCGGCATCATTGGATGCATTAAAATGCGTACAACGTCGTAATGGCTGGGTAGATGACGCTCAAATGAATGCGATTGCGCAATTGTTGACAATCAGTGTGGCAGATTTAGAGGGTGTAGCAACGTTCTATAACCGTATTTATCGCCAACCTGTAGGTCGTCATGTGATTTTGTTATGTGACTCAATTGCATGCTTCTTGATGGGTGCGGAAACTTTAGCAGAAGCATTTCAGCGAGAGTTAGGCATTCAGTATGGACAAACCACAGCAGATGGTCGTTTCACCTTGCTCCCAATTTGCTGTTTAGGCAACTGTGATAAAGGTCCAACGTTAATGATTGATGAAGATACTCACGGTTTAGTGGATGTGTCATCAGTTAAACAGTTATTGGAGAAGTATGTATGAATACTGAACCAAAACCAATTTATGGCGACGGTAATCCAGAAACTCATCCACTCACTTGGCGTTTGAGTAAGCAAGATGCAGTACGCAATGCTGATGAATACGAAGCTTTAGAAGGTTATGCAGGCTTCAAAAAAGCGCTCAGCATGCCACCAAAAGATGTACTTGACGTGATTAAAGCTGCGACAGTTAAAGGTCGTGGTGGTGCAGGCTTCCCAGCAGGGATCAAATGGTCACTGATGGCGCCAAACGACAATTCAGGTCCACGTTACCTGATCTGTAATGCTGATGAAATGGAACCAGGTACCTTTAAAGACCGTTTGTTGATGGAAAAACTTCCACATCAATTGATCGAAGGTATGCTGATTGCAGGTTATACCCTTGAAGCAACGCATGGTTATATCTTCATTCGTGGTGAATACATAGAAGCAGCTCAATACTTAAATGAAGCATTAGAGCAAGTTCGTGCCAAAGGTTACTTGGGTGAAAACATCCTCGGTACTGGTTGGAACTTTGAGATGTATGTTCACACGGGTGCAGGGCGTTATATCTGTGGTGAAGAAACTGCATTGATCAACTCGCTTGAAGGTCGTCGTGCCAATCCGCGTACTAAACCACCATTCCCACAAGTTGCTGGTGCATGGGGTCGTCCAACGATTGTCAACAACGTTGAAACCTACAATAACTTGCCAGCAATCATGTTGCGTGGGCCAGAGTGGTATATCAACCTTTCTGCACATAAATCCAAAGATCCAGGTACTAAGATTTATGGTGCATCAGGTAAGGTGAAATTCCCAGGACTTTGGGAACTTCCTTTTGGTACAACTGCGCGCGAAGTGATTGAAGATCATGCGGGCGGTATGCGTGACGGTCTAACACTGAAAGCATGGTTACCGGGTGGCGCATCAACAGATTTCTTGGCGGCTGAACATATTGACCTGCCAATGGACGCTGAAAGCATCATGAAAGCAGGTTCACGTTTAGGAACATGTTTGTTGATGGTGGTTGATGAAACCCAATGTATGGTCTCTGCAACGCGTAATTTAGAAGAGTTCTTTGCACGTGAATCATGTGGTTTCTGTACACCGTGCCGTGATGGTTTACCTTGGGCAGTCAAAGCGCTGAAAGCACTCGAAACAGGTACAGGTAAGAAAGAAGATATCGATCATTTACAAGAACTGACGCGTAAATTATGGATCGGTAAAACTTTCTGTGCTCACGCACCGGGTGCGATGGAGCCGCTTATGGGCGCATTAAAATATTTCCGCCATGAGTTTGAAGCAAAGGTTAAAACCCATGCTTCTGCTCTTGACGTAGAACAAGCTTAAGGAATTCGACTATGGCTACAATTCATGTCGATGGAAAATCGTATGAAGTCAATGGCTCTGAAAACTTGCTACAAGCATGTCTCAGCCTTGGTATCGACATCCCGTATTTTTGTTGGCACCCATCCTTAGGTTCTGTTGGTTCTTGTCGTCAATGTGCTGTTACGCAATATAATAATGCGGAAGATACACGTGGACGCTTAGTCATGTCTTGTATGACACCAGCTGCCGACAATACCTTTATTTCGATTGAAGACAAAGAAGCAACGGATTTTCGTGCATCAATCGTCGAATTCTTAATGACCAACCACCCACATGACTGTCCAGTCTGTGAAGAAGGTGGTCACTGTCATTTACAAGATATGACGGTGATGACGCAACACGATCGTCGTCGCTATCGCTTCACGAAGCGTACCCATCATAACCAAGAGTTGGGTTCATTTATTGCACATGAAATGAACCGCTGTATCGCATGCTATCGTTGTGTACGTTACTACAAAGATTATGCGGGTGGTACGGACTTTGGTGTCTATGCCAATGCATCACGTGTTTATTTCGGTCGTCCAGAGTCAGGAACTTTAGAGTCTGAATTTTCTGGTAACTTGACTGAAGTTTGTCCGACTGGTGTATTTACTGATAAGACGCATTCAGCACGTTATAACCGTAAGTGGGACATGCAATATGCTCCGAGCGTATGTCATGGCTGTTCTTCGGGCTGTAACATCTCACCGGGTGAGCGTTATGGCGAAATCCGTCGTGTTGAAAACCGTTTTAATGGTTCAGTAAACCAATACTTCCTGTGTGATAAAGGTCGTTTCGGTACAGGTTATGTGAATCGTGAAGATCGTCCACGTCAACCACAGTTCCGTAATGGTGACGCTGTTACAACTGTGAGTGTGGATCAAGCACTTGATCAAGTCATTGCTCAACTAAAAAGCAAAAAAGTATTAGGTGTTGGTTCGCCACGCGCAAGCTTGGAATCAAACTATGCGCTACGTCAATTGGTTGGACAAGACAACTATTCAACAGGTATGTCTCAAAAAGAGCAAAATCTGGTTGAATTAGCTGCATCAATCATGCAAACACAGGGTATTTACAACCCGAACATGCGTGAAATTGAAAGTTACGATGCGGTGTTGATCTTGGGTGAAGACTTAACGCAAACAGCACCACGTATGGCTTTATCAGTTCGCCAAGCTGCGAAAAATAAAGCCAAAGAAATGGCTGCGAAAACACGTACACCCGATTGGTTGGCAGAGCCTGTACAACGTATTGGTCAAGATGCTAAATCTCCAATCTATATTCTTGCTGCAACGCAAACACGTTTAGCAGATGTGGCAACGGGTGAAGTAGTTGCATCGCCAAATGACATCGCACGTTTAGGTTTCGCGGTTGCGGCTGCTGTTAAAGGCGAAGCGCTTTCTGGTTTGGCTGATGATGCAAAAGCATTTGCGCAAACCATTGCAGATACCTTGAAAGCAGCGAAAAAGCCTTTGATTATTTCTGGTACGAGTTTACAAGATCCTGCGATCATGGAAGCTGCGGCTCAAGTCGCTTTAAATCTCGGCGAAAATGCAGGGCTGTCGTTGACTGTTCCTGAAGTGAACTCAATGGGCTTAGCATTATTCGGTGGTTTAAGTTTAGAACAAGCCTTTGCGCAAGACTACGACACACTGGTTATTGTTGAAAATGACTTGTTCCGTCGTTTACCTGCTGCTCAAATCAAAGCTGCATTTGACAAGGCTGAGACCGTGATTGTATTGGATCACAGCGAAACTGAGACTGTGAAGCTTGCAGACATCGTTCTTTCAGCAGCAAGTTTTGCTGAAGGTGATGGCACTGTAGTGAGTCAAGAAGGCCGTGCACAACGTTTCTATCAAGTGTATGACCCAAGCTACTACAAGCCTGAATATGCGATCAAAGAATCATGGCGTTGGTTACATGCTGTTGAGACAGGTCTTAAAGGTAAAGCAGTCGATTGGACATTGCTTGATGATGTAATTGATGACATCGTGAAGAATGTACCAGTACTTGAAGCGATTCAAGATGTTGCACCAGATGCAGGTTATCGTGTTCATGGTTTGAAAATTGCACGTGAGCCACGTCGTTACTCAGGTCGTACTGCAATGCGTGCGCCGTTATCAATTCACGAGCCAAAACAACCAACTGATCCAGATTCAGCATTAACATTCTCTATGGAAGGTTATGTGGGTAATCAGACAGCATCGTCTTTAGTACCTTTCGCATGGGCTGCGGGTTGGAACTCGCCACAAGCGTGGAACAAGTACCAAGATGAAGTCGGTGGTCACTTAAAAGGTGGTGATTCGGGTGTACGTTTATTCGATCGCTTAGCAAAACGTCCTGCACGTAGCTATGTTGCACCGACTGCCGTGGTTGTGAATCCTGAAAGCTTCCGTCTTGTGCCAATGCACCATATTTTTGGTTCTGGTGAATTCACGATTAAAACACCAGCAATGGAATCACGTATTCCTGAAGCGATGTTTGCCGTGGGTGAACAAGATGCAACGCGCTTAAATGTTCAAGATGGTCAACGTATTACAGTGAAAGCAGGCGAAACGAGCATCAGCTTACCTGTACAGGTCATCGAATATTTACCAACAGGCTATATTGGTTATCCAATTGGTCTAGCACCAACCGTTTCATTGGCAGAGCCTGTGTCTGTGGCAGTAGGAGTGTAATTCATGAATCAAGAAATTATACGTCAAACGCCACTTTGGGCTGAGAACTGGCCAATCGCTTATTCAGTGATTCAAGCAGTTGTGATCCTGTTGGTGGTGGTTTTGGTTGCTGCGTTAATGTCATTTATTGAGCGTCGTCTCTTGGCGTTATGGCAAGACCGTTATGGTCCAAACCGTGTTGGTCCGGGTGGTATGTTCCAGATCGTTGCTGACATGCTCAAGATCATGTTCAAAGAAGACTGGACACCAAAGTTTGCTGACAAGCTGACTTTTCGTTTAGCACCAGCAGTTGCGATGGCAACTGCGGTACTTTCGTTTATGGTCATCCCAGTAAGTCCTACACTGGGCGTTGCGGATATGAGCATCGGTCTATTGTTCTTTATGGCAATGGCGGGTATTGCAGTTTATGCAGTGCTGTTTGGTGGTTGGGCGTCTAACAACAAATACTCGTTACTCGGTGGTCTTCGTTCTGCTGCTCAAACTATTTCTTATGAAGTGTTCTTGGGTATTTCATTGATGGGTGTGGTTGCGATTGCAGGCTCATTCAATCTACGTGAAATCGTTGAAGCTCAACGTGATGTTTGGTTTGTTATTCCACAATTCATTGGTTTCATTATCTTTGTTATTGCTGGTGTTGCAGTGACGCATCGTCATCCATTTGACCAACCAGAAGCTGAGCAAGAATTGGCGGAAGGTTATCACGTTGAATATGGTGGGATGAAGTGGGGGATGTTCTTCGTTGCGGAATACGTAAACGTGGTTTTAATCTCTGCACTGATCGTAACGTTATTCTTCGGCGGATGGCTTGCACCATTTAACTTAGAAATTCCATTTGTTCCACCAGTTTTTTGGTTCGTGATTAAAACAGCATTCTTTGTAATGATGTTTGTATTGGCGCGTGGTTCTTTAATGCGTCCACGTTATGACCAAGTGATGAATTTTGGTTGGAAAGTTTGTTTGCCATTGGCGTTGGTCAACTTGTTAGTGACTGGTGCTGTGATTCTGATGAATCAGGCCTAGGACAGCAAGGAGTACAAAATGTATAAAATTCTAGCTGGATTTGGATCGATTGTCCGTTCGTTGTGGATGGTGTTTAGCCATGTAACACGTAAACGTGACACGATTTTATATCCAGAAGTACCAGCTGAACAAATTGTGCCTCCACGCTTTCGTGGTCGTATCATCTTGACGCGTGATCCAGATGGGGAAGAGCGTTGTGTGGCATGTAACCTGTGTGCGGTTGCATGTCCTGTTGGCTGTATTTCATTACAAAAAGCGGAAAAAGAAGATGGACGTTGGTATCCAGAATTTTTCCGTATCAACTTTTCACGCTGCATTTTCTGCGGTATGTGTGAAGAAGCTTGTCCTACAACTGCAATTCAGATGACTCCCGATTTTGAACTTGCTGAATATGTACGCCAAGACTTGGTTTATGAAAAAGAAAACTTATTGATTTCTGGCCCAGGCAAATATCCTGACTATAACTTCTACCGTGTCACTGGTATGGCAGTAAATGGTAAGGAAAAAGGTCAGGCACAAAAAGAAAGTGCACCAGTTGATGTACGGAGCTTATTACCATGATGTGGCCATTTTATTTGATGGCACTTGTGGCCATCGTATCGACAATACGTGTTGTGACAAATACGAATCCCGTACATGCTCTTTTAAGTTTAATCGTTTCTTTACTTGCTGTTGCTGGTATTTTCATGATCGTGGGTGCGCCTTTTGCGGGTGCACTTGAGATTATTGTTTATGCTGGTGCAATCATGGTGTTGTTCGTCTTCGTGGTCATGATGTTGAACCTTGGACAAGACACGGTTGAACAAGAACGTAAATGGTTAACTTCTGATGCATGGGCATATCCTGCATTAATGAGTTTCTTATTGGGCTTGGTTTTGGTTTGGATGTTGGGTGGAGAATACACCACGATTTCTGCACCATTAGGTACAGAAATTGTAGGCCCTAAAGCAGTCGGTCAAGCATTATTTACTCACTATCTATTATTGGTGGAAGTTGCCGCGATGTTATTGCTTGCAGCCTTAGTTGCCGCATATCACCTTGGCAAACGTGAACCAAGTGCAGAAGAGGATAAAGAATAATGGGACACATCCCTTTAGAACATGGTTTGATTGTTGCAACCATCCTTTTTGCACTCGGTTTTTACGGTGTAATGGTGCGACGCAACCTATTATTTATGCTAATGAGCCTTGAAGTGATGATGAATGCTGCTGCATTGGCATTTGTTTTGGCAGGTAGTGTTTGGGCTCAACCAGATGGACAAGTGATGTTCATTTTGATCCTAACGCTTGCTGCGGCAGAGGCGTGTATTGGTCTTGCGATCGTCCTTCAGTTTTATCATCGCTTCCATCACTTGGATGTGGATGCTGCTAGTGAGATGCGCGGATGAGTACATTATATTTAACCGTTTTATTCCCGCTCATTGGTTTTATCCTGTTAGCGGCAGGGCGTAACAAACTGTCTGAAAATGTCGCTGCCATTATTGGTGTCGGTTCAGTTGGTTTATCTGCCTTATTTGCTTTAATCGCTGGCCTTGCATTTACCAGCAGTGGCCAAACTGTTTTTGTTCAACACTTATGGACGTGGTTCAGTGTTGGCGGTTTTGAGCCAGGCATCAGCTTGCACCTCGATGGTTTGTCATTATTGATGACTGGTATGATCACAGGTGTTGGTTTCCTGATTCACATCTTTGCATCATGGTATATGCGTGGTGAAGAAGATTACGCACGTTTCTTCTCTTATTTCAACCTGTTCGTTGCCAGCATGTTGTTGTTGGTACTCGGCGATAACTTGGCGTTATTGTTCTTAGGTTGGGAAGGCGTAGGTCTGTGTTCATACCTCTTGATTGGTTTCTACTACTCAAACCCTGCAAATGGTTGGGCAGCAATCAAGGCATTCACCGTAACACGTGTGGGTGATGTTTTCTTACTCATCGCATTGTTCTTGCTCTATCAACAGTTTGGTACGTTGAATACACAGTACATTGTTGAGCATGCAGCGACTGTGATGACGCAAAGCTCATCATTGTCGATTTGGACAGCATTGATGTTGTTCTTAGGTGCAGCAGGTAAATCAGCGCAAATTCCATTACAAACTTGGTTAGCTGATGCGATGGCTGGTCCTACACCAGTATCTGCATTGATCCACGCTGCAACGATGGTGACAGCGGGTGTGTACTTATGCTGCCGTATGTTCTCTGTGATGGAAATGGCACCAGAAGTAATGCAGTTCATCTCGATTACAGGTGCAGTAACCTTACTTGTAGCTGGTTTTGCTGCATTGGTTCAAACCGATATCAAACGTATCTTGGCTTACTCAACTATGAGTCAGCTCGGTTATATGTTTATGGCGGTGGGTGCTGAGGCGTATCAAGCTGGTTTATTCCATATGCTTGCTCACGCATTCTTCAAAGCGTTATTGTTCCTTTCTTCGGGTGCCGTAATTCTTGCATGTCATCACGAACAAAACATTTTCAAAATGGGTGGATTACGTAAAAAGATTCCATTTGTATTCTGGTGTTTCGTCATCGGTGGTGGCGCATTAGCTGCACTTCCAATCGTAACAGTTGGCTTCTTCTCTAAAGATGCGATTTTAGGTGCAGTATATGCACAGTCTACGATTGCAAACCTTCCACTTTATAACACGTTGTATTGGGTAGGTGTTGCGGGCGCATTCTTAACGTCTATCTATACCTTCCGTTTAATCTGGGTGGTATTCTTTGGCGAAGAAAAAACCCATGCACATGCCATTCATGGCGTGACTTACTGGGCACCGCTTGCAATTCTTGCGACCTTATCAACAGGTATTGGTTATTTCTTACAAGCACCTGTTGCAAAATTATTGACTGCTGCAAGTATTCCAAGCTTTGTTGTTCCTGAAGCTTTAGAAGAAGCGGTTGCACATGCAGAACATTTAGCAAGTGGTGTTGCCCTTGTTGGTTTGGTTGTTGGTATTTTCTTATTTGCCTTTGCGTATGGTGCGGTTAAATCATTTGCTCAAACGTCTTTGGGTTCTGGTTTAGCGCACATTTGCCGTACCGCATTTGGTTTTGATGCTTTGTATGACATCGTTTTTGTAAAACCATATTTATTGATTGCGAAAATCTTAGGTCGTGATCCAATTGATGGTTTATGGTTAGTGCTACCTGCACTTGTGAAAGGTGGTAATAGCTTTACAAGTTCGCGTCAAACAGGTTCATTGCGTGAATACGCATCAAGCATGTCACTCGGTGTAGTGGTGTTATTGATGATCTTGATCGTGATTCAGGTTGTGGGGAAATAAAATGGAAAATAATTTAATTTTACCCGCACTGATTTTAGTTCCTTTCATTGCTGGTTTTATTTGTTGGTTGGTTGATAAATTTGACCAACATTTGCCACGCTGGATTGCCTTGATTGGTATGCTCATTACCTTTGGTTTGGGTATTGCACTATGGCAAACTGGTACATATAGCTACGAGTTGGGCGGTAAAGTCCCAACGTGGGCTGCTGAATTCCATCTCCCGTGGATTCAGACTTTAGGGATTAGCATTCACTTGGCTGTGGATGGTTTATCTCTACTCATGGTTTTACTGACAGCATTACTTGGTGTACTTGCTGTTGGTTGTTCATGGGGTGAAATTCAAAAGAATGTTGGTTTCTTCCACTTAAACCTCCTTTGGAGTTTAGGTGGGGTTATCGGTGTATTCCTTGCAATTGACTTATTCTTGTTCTTCTTCTTCTGGGAGATGATGCTTGTACCAATCTATTTCTTGATTGCGTTATGGGGTCATAAAGGCTCGAATGGTCGTTCACGTGTTTATGCTGCAACTAAATTCTTCTTATATACACAAATTGCTGGTTTGATCATGTTAATCGGTATCTTAGGCTTAGTGGTCTATGGATATATGATGACAGGTATGATTGGTTTTGATTACAGCTACTTATTGGCTGTTGCAAACCACTTACCACCAGAAGTTGCATATGCATTTATGTTGTGTTTCTTTGTTGGTTTTGCAGTTAAATTACCTGTATTCCCATTACACGGTTGGTTACCTGATGCGCATGCACAAGCACCAACAGCGGGTTCTGTGGACTTGGCTGGTATTTTGATTAAGACAGCAGCGTACGGTCTACTTCGTTTCGTAATTCCATTCTTCCCAGCAGCGTCAGCTCAGTTTGCTGATATTGCAATCATTTTGGGTTTAATTGGTATTTTCTACGGTGCATTCTTGGCCTACCAACAAACAGACATGAAACGTCTGCTTGCGTATACGTCTATTTCACACATGGGTTTCATTTTACTTGCGATTTATGCAGGTAATATTCTGACTTTCCAAGGTCTGATGATCATGATGTTGGCACATGGTTTGTCATCTGCTGCATTGTTCATTATGTCGGGTCAAGTGTATGAGCGTTTACACACACGTGATCTACGCTTAATGGGTGGTCTTCGTGGTCAACTGCAATATTTACCATTCTTCTTGATGTTCTTTGTTGCAGCACTTGTCGGTGTACCTGGTCTAGGTAACTTTATTGGTGAATTCTTAATTCTTATGGGTTCATTCAAAGCTTATCCTGCATTCACAATCATTGCTGCAGTAAGTTTAGTATTTGCAGGTCTTTACGGTCTGATTCTGATTCACAAAGCACTTTTTGGCGAACCAAATGCTGAACAAAAGCAACACTATCCGAGTCCACTGAAAGATTTATCAGTACGTGAAGTGAGCATTTTGATGATCTGTGTGATTGGTTTACTTTGGTTAGGACTTTACCCACAGACATTCTTGGATATGTCACATTCAAGCATGCAGTGGTTAGTCAATAGTTATATGCCAGTACAAGAAGTTGTTGAAACTGTTCAACAGACTGCAACTCAACTTGAACAAGTGGAGATGCGATAAACCATGAACTTCACTCTTTCTTTTTCTGAGCTTATGCCGCTTGTCCCAGTGATGATTGTGGCATTGACCTCTGTTGTTGTGATGTTATTGATTGCGATTAAACGTAATCATAATCTTGTCGCAACAACGACGGTGGTCGGTTTAAACCTTTCTGCAATTTTTATTGCATACACCATGTTTAGTGGACACTTTGTTCCTGCGAACGTGATGGGCATGTTTATGGTTGATCCATTTACCATGCTCTACCAATTCCTGATTTTGATCGCTGCTTTGGCTTGTAGCACGCTTTCACATGCCTACATTGAAACGTATAAAGACAATCGCGAAGAGTTGTACATCTTGCTACTGTGTTCAGTAGCAGGTGCGATGTTGATGGTTGCTAGCTCTCATTATGCTTCGTTCTTTATCAGCTTAGAATTAATGTCAATTCCTGTGTACGGTATGTTGGCTTACACGCATCAACGTAGCCAATCTTTAGAAGCGGGAATTAAGTATCTTGTACTTTCAGCAACTGCATCTGCGATGTTGTTGATGGGTATGGCATATATCTATGCGTATACAGGTTCATTGTCATTCTATGATTCTGTTCAAGCTTTGATGACTGCGATCAAGCAACCAATGGTGCTATTAGGTTTAGGTCTCATTATCTTTGCTGTTGCATTTAAGCTTTCACTTGCACCATTCCATAAATGGACGCCTGATGTGTATGCAGGTGCACCAGCACCTATGGCGACATTCTTAGCTACAGCTGCCAAAGTTGCAACGATTGGTTTATTTGTACGTTACTTATTAAGTTCTGGTGCAATCTTAGTTGAATCAATAGTGACTGTTTTGACAGTCATTGCTGTGTTATCAATTTTGGTAGGTAACTTACTTGCAGTACGTCAAGTTAACTTAAAACGCATCCTTGGTTATTCATCAATTGCACACTTTGGTTACTTGTTGATTGCTTTGATTAGTATGACTTATGCAAGTTTAGGCAGTGTAACGGTTTATGTGATTACTTACGTACTCACCACAATCGGTGCATTTGGTGCAGTTGCGTTAATGTCTAGTCCATATAACAACGTTGATGAAGCACAAAGTCTTGCAGACTACCGTGGTTTGTTCTGGCGTCGTCCGATCTTGACTGCAACATTAACCGTGATGATGTTGTCATTAGCAGGGATTCCATTAACTGCAGGTTTTATTGGTAAATTCCTTGTGATAATGGCTGCTGTAACAACTCAACATTGGTTCTTGGCTGCAATGGTCGTTGTCGGAAGTGGTATTGGCTTGTATTACTACTTACGTGTCATGGTGGTGATGTATATGACACCACCAGAAACACCTCGTATTGATGCTGACGCACATTGGGGAACTAAAGTTGGTGGTATCATGGTACTTGGTGCAGCATTGCTTGTATTATTACTTGGTATCTACCCAGATCCAATGATCAATTTGGCATTGAAGTCAGAAATTCTTTCTCCATTACATTTCATGTTATCTCAGCAACAGTAAGCATCCGATAATCTGATTTGTACAAAAAAGCCTCCAAAATTTGGGGGCTTTTTTTAATGAAGAGTAAAAAAACACTCTATAATACTCAAAGATTAATATTAGTTAGGTACTTACTCGTGTCGATTCAAGAAATTCGCCATCCGCTTATTCGTCATAAACTTGGTTTATTACGCCGTTCAGACATTAGCACAAAGAACTTCCGTGAATTGGCGCAAGAAGTCACGATGCTACTGACTTATGAAGCGACTAAGGATCTACCTGTTGTGGATCATGAAATTGATGGTTGGGCAGGTAAAGTTTCGACTCAACGTATCGCAGGCAAGAAAATTACCATTGTTCCTATCTTGCGTGCTGGAATTGGTATGCTTGAAGGCGTACTGAGCTTGATCCCAAGTGCCAAAGTGAGTGTATTGGGTTTAGAGCGTGATGAGGCGACTTTAGAGGTTCGTACTTACTATAAAAAATTAGTACCTGATGTTGCGAATCGCTTAGCGATGATTATTGATCCAATGCTGGCAACAGGAAATTCATTAATTGCTGCAATTGATGTACTCAAGGCAAGTGGCTGTAAAGATATCCGTGTTATGGTTTTGGTTGCGGCACCTGAAGGTGTTGCAAAAGTAGAAGCTGCGCACCCTGACGTACGTATCTATACCGCATCGATTGACCAAGGTTTGAATGAGGATGGCTATATCGTTCCAGGTCTTGGTGATGCGGGTGATAAGATTTTTGGTAGTGTTCAAAAAGATTAATTTTTGAAAATATGCTTAAAACAGAGACTTAATCCAACCGTACTGTTTTCAGGGGAGGATTTAAAGTCTCTTTTTTTATATACTGAAATACAGTACTTGCAAAATTAGGTGAATGTCATGAAGAAAGAATTTTATCAGGGAAAAGTTAAACAATATAATCCAGACAAAGGGTTTGGTTTTATTGCAACTGCTGAAGGCGAGATCTTTTTTCATATTTCAGATTTTCCTGCATCGGAAGGTGAGCCGAAACGAAATGAAAAAGTAAAATTTGTAGCCCTAGAAAATAATGGAAAATTTAAAGCAGTACAAATTGAACGAGTAGATCCGAATCCTGCAAAAACTAAAAAAAATAAAATATTGGCTCATAATCAATCGATTACATCAGAATTGTTATCAAACTTTCGACGTTAATCATCTAGATAAAATATGGAGAGAATTTTCTTGATCTCCATATTGATCTATTAGGCTTTGCAAATGAGAAAAGAAAATATGTTTGCTGAAGGTAAAATTAAAAAATATAATTCAGAAAAAGGGTTTGGCTTTATAGCGCTTGAAGGGCAGGCAGATATCTTCTTTCATATTACAGATTTTCCCACAGCAGGCGGTGAGCCAAAAGTCGGCGAATTACTTAAATTTCTTATTGTGCAAGATAAAGATAAATTTAAAGCAGAAGTAAAGTTATCTGAAAAAACGGAGCAAGCTTTAAAAGCAATACCAACACCACCACCAGTACACCATGATCAAAAACGATTAGAACAGCAACCTGCCACCGCGCAAACCCAATTTAGTTGTGATGGGTGAACTCACTGTTCTCAAATGCGTTCGTATGAAGAGGCCGTCTTCTTTTTAAGGAATTGTCCAAATGTGAAAATGGATGGAAATAATGATGGTGAACCATGTGAGCGCCAATTTAGACATTAAAATAAAAGATCAGGCTTAAACCTGATCTTCACAAAAATGTAAAAAGGCTTTGAGTCCAGGACCTTGGTATTTTTGACGATGTACCAGCATAAACAGGGGACGGGTGAGTTCCCAGAAAGGTGTATCCAGAATGACCAATTGCCCTTTTTCCTGAAGCGGTTCAATCGCAAGCCGTGATACACAAGTCATCCCCAGACCATTGGCAACAATTTTCAGGATGGCTTCATTGTGACCGAGGGTTAAACGAATGTTGGCATCTGGTAGATCTTGTAAAATCGCATTGTCAAAAACTTCACGTGTGCCTGAGCCTTCTTCACGTAAAATCCATTCAACCTCATGGAAATCTGCTGGTGTAATTGGGCGATCTAACTTTGCTAGAGGATGATCAGGTGCACAGCAGACTGCAAGCTCATCATCTCGCCAATGGATACATTGCAATTGAGGCAAATGGCATGAACCTTCAATCAGGGCTAAATCAAGCTGAAATTGATTCACTGCTTCAATCATTTGGCGAGTATTGCCGACTTGTAATTGAAGATGGGCTTGAGGATGATGCTGTAAAAATTCAGCCATCAGATCAGGCATTAAATAATCACTGATCGTTAAGGTTGCACCTAAACGTAAATCAATGCTTTGCAGTTCACCTTTAGCAGCTTGTTCAAAGGATTCGCAGCGACCCAAAATTTCTAAGGCTTGAGGTAATAAAAAACGCCCCAAATCATTCAGTTGTAAACGCTTGCCTAAACGGTCAAATAAAGGCGCACCTAAGCCATCTTCTAAATCAGCTAAAGCCATACTTGCTGCACTTTGGGTCAGTCTGACAGCATCACTCGCTTTGGTAACGGTTCCTTCTTGTGCAACCGCCACGAAAACAGCCAATTGGCGTAAGGTCATGCGCATGTTAAATAGCCTTAATGTTTTGAGTATCCATCAATTATTCGATCATGCTAACATGAGCCTACTGTTTCGTGCCACGTTCAAATCATGTCAATTGAAAAATTTAGCGTAGAAAAAGTTCTATCTGTTCATCGTTGGGCTCACAATCTTTTTAGTTTCACCATGACCCGACCTGCTCATTTTAAATTTACAGCAGGGCAGTTTGCGCGAATTGGTTTAATGGTTGACGGTGAGTTAGTTGTAAGAGCTTATTCTGTTGTTTCTTCGCCCTTTGATGAAACTTTAGAATTCTTTTCGATTGTTGTTCCCGATGGTGCATTTACGTCAAATTTGCAACACCTTAAAGTTGGTGATGAACTTTATTTAGATAAAATATCTTATGGTTATTTGACTTTGGCTCGGTATCAACAACCTTTACCGCAAGATCTTTGGCTATTGGGGACTGGTACTGGACTTGCACCATTTCTATGCATGTTACAAGACTTTGAAACTTGGAATAAATATAAACATATTCATCTAGTTTATAGCGTTCGCACAGAGTCCGAGTTGGCTTATGTAGAACGTATTGAAGAAATCGCAGCATCATTTGGTGAAGGGCATTCTGGATTTAAATTCATTCCAATTGTTACCCGTGATCCTAAAGCCGCATTACATGATCGACTCCCAATTTTAATTGGTAATGGTGAATTAGAAAAAGCAGCAGGATTAGCTTTGAACCCTGCCAGTAGTCATGTGATGTTGTGTGGTAATCCTCAGATGGTTGAGGATACAAAAGAGGCACTTAAACAACGAGGTTTAACGATGAATCGTCGTGGTGAAGGTAATATTGCAGTAGAGAATTATTGGTAGTCGTATGGTATGGATATGTCTTAATGTACAAACATATCCATAAATTCACGGATCTCTTGAATGGCAGTATCGACATCAGTGTTTAGCCATGTCGGTTCAAAAATACCGATATAATGTTCTAAACGGTCTTGAGGAACAACAAGGCGAACAGGACAATCTTCTTCGAGTAGGCGCCAAGGTAAAATAGGCACTTCATTGTCTAAAAAAGGTTGTACATTTCGAATATCGATAATCATTGCATTTACACAATCAGGTAAAGGCATGACGGAGAATTCTTCAGTACGACGACGGAAGTATTCTAAATCTCCCCACTTTAAGATATAGCTTGGCTTATTAAACTCAATAATTCCTATTAAATGTTCATCACGTGTGTGATGTAAAAAACATTGATGAGTAACATCCGTGTCTAAATCAAGAGAAACACTTTGTTGACTATAGGACATAAAGCAAAACATATGAGAAACGAAGCCGACTAGTATAGCTTATTTTTAGCGTATTCTAAAACCGACTATATTTTAAACAAAAAAATAAATAAAAAAAGTAGAGTTCTGCAAACACTGCAACGATAGTCCGAAGCTTTTTCACACAATGCAACATTGAGTATTGCTAAGATTAAAGCCTAACAAATAAAAGGATGAGGGCTGCTACGATGCATGATTTTAGTAAGCCACAACCTCATGTGGCGAGTCGAGAGGAAATTGCAAAGAAAAAGAAACTACCCGTTTATATGTTGATCATTGTGGGGGTTTTCCTAATTGCACTTCTTGTTTATATGGTCGCAGATCATTCAGCGAATCCAACTGCACAGGCAATACTGTCTCATATGCAGTCGGTACTTTTGGATGCCTAGATCGTTTATTTTTAGACCAAAACCTGTTGAATTGAAAAGCTCATTGATGTGAATCAATGAGCTTTTTTGCAAAATTATGCGGACTTTTTGTTGTATTAGTGCTGCCGCTTGTTGATTGGAAAATAGACAAAAATTAAGGTTGAGGCATCCATAAGTTATGTTCTTGGTTATAGAGCGATCATGGGTGCTTTGATTAATTTTAAAACACAACATAAGGATAACAACACATGAATGAATACTTTACTGATCCCTCCCAGAGAGGAGGATTCAACGCAATGTATTATTGGGACCAGTTTCATCCAATTTTTGCAGCAATTTTGATCTTACTGGTGGGTTGGATTATTGCCTTAATCATTGCCGCAGGTGTAAAGCGGCTATTGCAAAAGGTTGGTACCAATCACAAGTTATCTTCGGTAACTGATCGTACGCCCAATATTGAAAACTTGGTTTCTAAATTGGTGTTTTGGTTTGTTATGATTCTCGCTGTGGTTGGCTCACTCAATGTTTTAAATATTAGTGGTGTAAGTGACCCGTTTAGCAATATGGTAGGACGAGTACTTGCTTATATACCAAACTTATTTGCAGCCGTTGCAGTAGGATTTATTGGTTGGATTGTGGCGCGTTTGGTACGTGCTGGATTGACCAATGTATTATCTAGAACAGAATTAGATGAGAAGCTAAGCAGTGAAGTTGGTGTTAACGCTTTAAGTAGTAATATCGCAGAAATTTTTTACTGGTTGGTTTTATTACTATTTCTACCAATTGTGCTGTCTATTTTAGGTTTAACAGGACTGCTGATTCCTGTACAAAACATGGTAAACGAAGCGATTGCTTATCTGCCTAATTTGTTTATTGCGGGTGTGATCCTTTTTGTAGGTTATATTCTCGCCAAGATTGTGCGCGGTATTGTCGAGGGATTAGGTAATAGCTTGGGATTACAAACGCAAGCTGAAAAAGTAGGATTATTTAAAAACTCAAATATATCGAAATTTTTAGGCTCATTTGTGTTTGCAATTATTGTCATCACAGCGTTGATTGTGGCATTTGAAGCTTTAGGAATCCAAGCGATTTCTCAACCCGCAACAGCGATGTTGAATGAAATTATGTATGCAATTCCACAAATTATTGCAGCTGGTTTAATTCTAATCGTTGCCTATATTGTTTCTCGTTTTGTTGGACGTTTAGTCGCTGAACTTATTTCAGGGGCAGGAATTGATGAAATTCCAATGAAGCTTGATTTGCAAAGATTTCTTGGACAAACACGTATTTCTGATCTGATCGGTTATTTGATTGTATTTTTTACCATGTTGTTTGCAATCTCTGAAGCTGCGAACCGTCTTGGCTTAGAGCAAGTAAGTGTGCTGATTGCGATGTTTATTCAGTTTGGTGCAAATATTTTATTGGGTGCAGTCATTTTGGTGATTGGATTCTGGCTCGCCAATGTCGTGGCTAATGTGGTACAACGCGGTGAATACAATAGTTCACGTTGGTTAGCAAACCTAGTTCGTATTTTAATTATGGGCTTAGTGATTGCGATGGGTCTAAAAGCTATGGGTATTGCGGATTCCATTGTGAATTTGGCTTTTGGTTTGACACTTGGTTCAGTTGCAGTTGCTTTTGCTTTGGCATTTGGTTTAGGTGGTCGTCAACCTGCAGAACGCTTATTGACAGATTTATTAGATAAGGCAGAGAATGAAGCGAAACAGCCAAACCCATTGCGTCAAAATGAGATGACACCAAGCAATCCAGTGAGTCCAGCAACTACTGCTCCAGTGAATCCAATTCTCCCAACGCCAATCAATCCAGAGAATCCAAAACCACCGACCCCACCTTATTCAGATGAATAGTAAAAATAATCTTTGATTTTTTGAACCAATTCGACCACTCTAAGCAGGGTGGTCGTTTTGTTTGTATAAGCATTATTGAGTTTTTATCTATATCGTGATTAGGGCATATTTTAGAAAAACGAGACCTAAAACTGAATTTTAGGGTACATATCACTGTAGTTTAATAGGATTAATCAAAAATTTGACCTGAAAAGCAATTCATTAATAGATAAAGTATCAATAGTCTCTAAATAAAAATTCTATAGAGGAGAGTGAAATGAAGAGGCCAAATCGCGTATTTGCACCGATTATTATTGCAGGTATTACTGTAGGTTTTTTGGCGAGTGCGTACAAATTTGTTGTTGCGAAATCAAATACGGCTAAAGAAAAACCAATTAAAAATACTCAAAAAGTATCTTCTACAGAAGCTGCTAACTCTTCAGATCATCATGCTTAGTGTTATCTAGCAATCGGCTTAATGAGTTAAGTGAACTAAACAAATTGAGCCGCTGCTTGAGCCGAAGACCATGCCCATTGGAAGTTATATCCTCCCAAATGACCTGTTACATCGAGTACTTCACCGATAAAATATAAGCCTTTCTGCTTTTTACTTTCCATGGTTTTTGAAGAAACTTCGCTGGTGTCTACGCCACCTAATGTGACTTCAGCAGTACGATATCCTTCAGTTCCAGATGGTTTAACAGAAAAGGCGTGCAATTGATCAGCAATTTGCGCTAGTTGTAAATCGCTAAAATTGCCAATCGCAGTTTCACTTTGTTCCGCCCAAATTAGTTGTTGTAGCTCAAGCACGATACTTTTCGCCGTGAATTCACTGAGCAAAGTTCTGAGCAGAACTTTGGGTTGCGACTTTTTCTTTTCCTTGAAGAATTGAACTAAATCTTGGCTGGGGAAAAAATCAATTTTAAAGCTTTCACCCACATGCCAATAATTTGAGAGCTGTAATGAACTTGGTCCACTTAAGCCTCGATGAGTAAACAACAAAGCTTCAGTAAATTGATGGCGATCATTCACTAGTGTTGCATCTAAAGCATTACCACTTAAGCGTGTTGTGACTTCTTTAAAATGGTCCGAAAAGGTGAAGGGGACTAGACCCGCACGGGTAGGAAAAACATGGTGTCCAAATTGTTGAGCAAGTTCATATCCAAAACCAGAGCCTCCTAGTGTTGGAATCGATAAACCACCAGTCGCCACAACGAGAGATTCACAGTGATAAGTGCCTTGATTGGTTTCAATGATAAAACCTGAATCTGTTTGTGCTGTTATGCTTTGTACTTCGCAATGGGTCTGAATCTGAACTCGTTTCGCTTTATTGCACTCTGCAAGTAAAAGTTCGAGGATTTCTTTTGCGCCTTTGATTGTAAATAGCTGACCGTGTTTACGTTCTTCATATTCAATACCATATTCGCAGACCAAACCAATAAAATCCCAGTTGGTGTAACGAGTGAGTGCTGAAATAACAAAGTGTGGATTTTCAGAAATATAATTTGAAGGTTCAACATCTAGGTTAGTGAAGTTACATTTACCACCACCAGACATTAGAATCTTTTTACCTACTTTATTGGCTTTTTCTAATACGACAACTGAACGTCCACGTTTACCAGCCTCTGCAGCCAACATCAAGCCTGATGCACCTGCACCTAAAACAACAACATCAACTTGATGAACCATGAGGATTACTCGGTAGACGAAAAGCGAGCGATTATAAAAGATTTAAGCGAAGTTTAGTACGCACAATTCATAATGCCCAAATTATTTGTAATCGATATGAAGATCTCTGTGGTTTAGATTATTGGATACAAAAAATGTACAGTTTTTTTTAAAATAATCTTTAGCGTAATAAAAAATGAGCATGTGCTGATGTAAAATAAAATTAAGATTTCAGTCTCTATTTGATATTAAATTTTGATATTTTTCAGATAATTTTGTTGTTTCTTGCGGCGGTCTGATGTTGTGGGGCTGAATATGTAGAGGCATTCTTTTTGTTTTTTTTAATAGCACTCTATAGCCAGTCAAAGCTACAAATTTAATTTGGGGTGCGTTATGGTGGGTATGAAGGTTTTACAAATATTTGATTTGTTGAAATTACAGTGTACTTATTCTACAAAAATCACGATCGCAATTTTATTGTGCATATTCAATATTTCTGTTGCAAATGCTGCTTATCAGCGTGGATACCTGAATTTAGGTTTTGAAACGCCGACCATTGCGACAGGAAGTAATGTTTGCCGTGTCTATATTAGTAGCACACGTGTACCTGGTTGGTTAACCACACACCCATATGGAAATGAGGCCTTCAGTGGCACATGTTCAATCTCAACCAATGGTTCAGGGCAACTGATGGAAATGTGGGCTGGCTCAAGAAATATTGATGGTACCAATACAACCCCCACCAACACGATCAAAGCACGGGAAGGCAATCAATTTGTCGAATTAAACGCAGATGCTGTTTCTACTGTTTCTCAGAATATCTGTTTAGTGAATGGTGAGTCTGTATCTTGGAAATTTAGCCATAATGGGCGTAATACTGCTGACGATACGATGTTGTTGCGTGCTGGAACTCAAACGATCACAACGGTCTCGACAAGTAAAACTGGGGATGGGCAGGTAACGAGTTGCGTGTCGGGTACATGTTCTGTCTCCAGTGGTTCTGGATCGGGTGTAGGAGCGACAACGGGTTCTACAATTAAACGTTGGGCGGATTATAGTGGAACATTTACCTATACAGGCGCAACTGGGCAAGTGCCGATGGGATTCCAGTCGACTTCGGGAACAAGCACCAGCGGAAATTTTTTAGATGCGATACAAATTATTGTAAAACCCATTATTGAGTTTAGTTCAGCCAATTATGTTGTACCTGAAAATGGCGGCACAGTGCAGCCACTTAAGGTTATTGTGGTCGGTGATGTACCGAGTGGGGGTATTTCATTGGTCTTTAATGTGAATGATGGCACAGCTCAATTAGGTGTCGATTATAAAATTAATGGTGGAGTTGCAAACACTTTTACCAAGACGATACCACAAGGTAATTACGGTGCTGGCACTCCTTATGTTCTTGAGGTTCCGGTCGAAATTATTAATGATTTAGTTAATGAGGTTGACGATACATTTAATGTAACCATCAATCAAAGTAACGATTTTCATATTATGTCATCAAATGATTGCGGAGCATCTGGTAACGGTGTTGCAAACTATGTAATTAAAGATGATGATCTGCCGACAGATATGGATTTGAAAGTAGAGAAGAAACAAAGAATAGGTACTTCTGGAAGCTTTGTAGCTGATTCATTGACGATGAATTTAGGAGATACCATTCAGTATCAATTGGTCATTAGTAATAAGGGGGAAAATGCAGTCAGTGATACGAGTCGAGCAAACTTCACTGATGCAATACCAAGTAATTTCAATACACTCTCTTTGTTGAGTGCGACCAAATCAAATGGTGCAATCACATGTAATGCAAGTTTTACCGGCAATACGCTTACTGGTCAATTTAGTGGGCCTAAAGGTGCAACTTGTACGCTGGTTGTGCAAGCCAAAGCGAATTCAGCAGGGATTGTAACCAATACTGCAACAGTCAATGTGCCCGCTGCTAACACTGAAATTTTCCCATCTGATAATAATAGTAGTGTGCAAGTTGCTATTGCAAAAGCTTTAATTACACTCACAAAATCAACAATAGGTGGCTTAGGTACTTTCGGTTTTACACTAACTGGTACAAGCCAAACTTCAGGTTCGATTACAACATTGACTCAGGGTGAAGAATATCAGGTTGATGGTGATACGACACTGACTGGTGTGCAACCTTTTGTCGTCACAGGAACAGGTAGCATAACGATTAATGAAAGTAGTCTACCTACTGGCGGGGGATGGACTTTAACAGGTGCCAGTTGTCGTAACACAGCGGGCAACTCTGTCGGTAGCCGATCAGGATCGGTTTATACTCTAACAGCAGCCGATATTAGCAATAATCCAAATTTAAACTGTAACTTTGTGAATACCAAACTTCCAACGGTAAAGATTCAGAAAATTTCTCAGGGAGGAACGGGAACATTCGATTTTGCGAATACTAATTTATCCAGTAATTCCAGTAATGTTGCGACAAGTTTACAAGGATCACCTAATATTGGAACGGGGACATCGCCTGTTTTAACGGTATTGAATAATGCAACAGATGTTGTTATTAGAGAGTCATCAATTGCGACGGGTTATGCACTAAAATCTGCGAGTTGTGTTGATTCAAATAGTTTGATTACAGGGAATATTGGTACATTTGGTAATTTCAGTACCGATAGAATCACGATTCCTTACACCTATTTAATTACTGGTGGTGCTGACATTACGTGTACTTTTATTAATAGTAAGCCTAGTTTAATTATTAAAAAAATTAGCCGTGGTGGATTGGGTAAGTTTGATTTTACTGGCAATAATGGTATCGCAAATCATTCAATTACGACTACAGCTCAAGATACTGAAACTGTGGGGGAAACACAGTATTTTACTACCCCAAATCCATCAACAGATGCTGTGATTAATGAAACAAATATTCCAACAGGTTTCCGTCTAACCAATGCAGTTTGCACAGGATTGCCAGCCAGTTCAGTTACTACGAATTATACCAATGCAACAGTTACATTAAATAAAAGTGGTATCGTTTCTGGCGCTGAAATCGTATGTACCTTAACCAATACGCTCACGACTTTAACATTGATAAAAAAATGGGATAACGCAGTCGCTGGTGATAGTGTAATCGTGAATAGTATTGGCTTGGATACCAATGCAACCACCGCAGTTTCGGTTGCTGATCAGACAGGGGCAAATAGCACTACTGGAACGCCTGTTGTGCTTATGCCGAATATGATTGGTAAAACTGCAACGATTCTTGAGTCGTTTAGTAAAGGTGATGCTGCAGATTATAATAGTAGTTTACTTTGCACAGGCAACAACATCGCACTGAATGGCTTTAAGCTAACGATTCACAATGATGATGCTGCAATTATTTGTACTTTAACCAATAGTCGAAAAAAACTAGTCCTGATTACAGGGCGTATTTTTAACGATAATGGCGGAACGACCAATAATATCTTGAGTAATGCTTATAATGCCGTACAAGATGCAAATGAAATCGGCATTGCAGGGAGTCGTCTCAAACTTGCCAATTGTGCTGGTCTTGAGCTTAATTTTGTGACGATCAGTAATAGTAATGGAGAATATAGTTTTAAAGTTGAGGATAGCGTTCTAACCAATCCATTTTGTATCGTACAAACAAATTTGTCCGAATATAGTTCTGTCAGCGGAGCGAGTCCAACCGGAAGCTATAACCGAAGTACGGATACGATTTCACTCCCTAAGACAACAGCAACCAGTTATCCAAATAATAATTTTGGTGATGCAAATCTGAATATCGTACTGACTGAAGATGGGCAACACACCATAGCTTCTGGAGAGGTCACAGATTATCCACATCGTCTCAATTCACA
This sequence comes from Acinetobacter sp. WCHA39, assembly GCF_002165385.1. Lineage (NCBI taxonomy): Bacteria > Pseudomonadati > Pseudomonadota > Gammaproteobacteria > Moraxellales > Moraxellaceae > Acinetobacter > Acinetobacter sp. WCHA39. Next base: position 89,139 of record NZ_NHRP01000005.1, on the reverse strand, counting down.
AGCTCCAGTACAAATCACTCAGTTCAATCAGTTGTCTACTCAACAACCCAACAGTGCTAATAACCAAGTTTGGCAAGCTTTGGTTTATAAAGATACGAACTGTAATGGGAATGTGGATACTGGTGAAACCGTATTTAATCCAACCGTAGCGAATCCATATACATTACAACCCAATGTAGATCTTTGTTTGGTTCAACGTGTTCATTCACCTACAAATGTCATGGCAGGTGCACAGCATGTTTCGACCTTAGAGGCAAGTTATAGTGTGATCTTGGCAAATCCAACACAGACAATTACGGGTCAATCAACTCAACGACAAGATGTCACATTGATTGGTAAAGCGGGTCTTAGCTTAACTAAAAAGGTACGCACAGTTGCCAGTTGTCCTTCAACGTCGGCTGATCAAAACCAATTTGCTGTAACGAATCAAGCAAATAATGTCGACCATTTAGAATATGAAATCACTTATAAAAATAATAGTACCAAGCTGCTGAATAATGTGAAAATTAAGGATAGTTTACCTATAGCCACCAGTTTCGGAAGTATGAGTTGTAATTCAACACCGAATGGTAATAGTTGTAATATCAATCATGTCGGGGATTCATTGGAGTGGAACTTGACTGGTGTATTAAATCCCGCAGCGACAGGAACGGTGAGGTTTTGTGTAAATCAATAACATCCATCTAGGTTGAATGATAAAAATGATTTTGGTGATTTATGTTTTTAAACGGCCTTGTAGCCCACCTGTATGAATCGCCAAAATCCTTGTATTTGCTGGAAAGTGGTTATGTTGAATTAAATCGAACACCCCCATCATCATCTTAGCGGTATAAACCTGTTCTAAAGGAATTGCATATTGCTGTTCAAATTGCTGCATAAATTGTAGTAGTTCATCAGTAGTTTTCGCATAACCCCCACAACAATAGGCATCGGTTAATCTCCAATTGGTTTTAGTGGTCCACTGTTGAATATCGTGTTGTAAAAAATTCCCTTTTAATGCAGAAAAACCCACTATTTGTTGTTGATTTGAACTACTTTCAATCAGTCCTGCAATTGTTCCACCAGTTCCAACGGCACAGCAAATGACATCATAATTCTTTTGGTCATCTTCGCTCAGAATTTCCTGTGTTCCTTGCAAAGCAAGTTTATTTGTTCCACCTTCTGGAATAATAAAGGCTTGAGAGTATTGCTGCTGTAGTTGTTGTAAATACTCAACATCATAGCGCAGCCGATATTCGGCTCGGCTGACAAAATGCAGTTGCATGCCAGAATCTTGTGCTGTCTGTAGGGTAGGGTTTAAGTCTTGGGTCGCAAGTTCTTCACCACGAATTACACCAATGCTTTGAAAGCCAAAGCGTTGAGCTGCATAAGCCGTTGTTGCAATATGATTGGAGAATGCACCACCAAAAGTGAGTACTTGCGACAAACCTTGTTGTTGTGCAGCGAGTAAGTTGTATTTCAGCTTAAAAAATTTATTGCCTGAAATTTGAGGATGAATCAGATCCAAACGCTTAATGGTTAATTGAACCGAACTGCTAAGCGCTAATGTTTGATAGGGGATGGGAAAAGCAATGTGATCAAACATTTTCGAATAAGGGAAATGAATTTGATCACATTGTAAATGGATTTGATTGAGAATGTCAGTCTTACATTAGGAGTCAGTATCTACAGAGCTAATCACAGACATATCTGGTCGTAATTTTTCAATGCCTTTTTGATTTGGATCAATCGCAATACGGACAGAAATCCGTTGTACCACTTTGGTGAAATTACCTGTCGCATTGTCAGGTTTGAGTACACTAAATTCTGAACCTGCGGCAGGGGAAATCTGCTCAACATGCCCCATAAATTTCTGATGATTCATCGCCTCAACCGTTAAGTAGGCTTTTTGACCAATTTTGGATAATAGTTGAAAAATCAATAATTACTCACACCCATTCTTAAGTTGATAAAAATAACGAATCATGCGAAAAGGTTTTTTTAGTTAACAGATGTTCACACATGCCTCGAATTGTTTCTGTACCACTTAGTTTAGAACAGCGAGAACGACTCATTTTTCTGTCCAAACATGCGAAACATTTGCGTGAAAGACAACGTGCCCAAACTATTCTCTGGCTTTCCGAAGGTAAAAGTGTTGCGGAAGTTGCCACTCTACAAGAACGTATCCCAGAAACCATAAGGCTACAACGCCGACGTTGGAAATTGTATGAGTTGGAATCGATTAAAGAAGGTCATCGCTTGATTTTATGCCTATTTAACTGGAATAGCTCAACAAGTAAAACAGACGTATAACCTTCCATTGATTGTTATTGTTGATAATGCCTCGATTTATAGAAGTAAAAAGATGGCTAATTACAGAGAACTACTTAAAACTAACTTTTCGACGAATCTGTATTTTATTCCAGCTTATAGCCCTGAGTTAAATCGAATCGAGATGGTATGGAAGCAGATGAAATATGATTGGCGAGATTTTCAAGTCATGACAGCTGACACAATAGAGCAATGGGTGCAGAAACTATCAAACCAATTCGGAAAAGAATACATGTTTACTTTTTAATGACAGCTTATCTAAAATACTCATTCAACTTATTATAAAATCTAATAAATTTATTTTTAAAAATAATGTTATATTCGGGTAATTTTTTGTAACTGATTAAAATAATGTTTTCTTTTTTATCTATAGAATTTGCATTGTCGTTTATTCTATTTTTTGCAATTTATTGGCTATTTAGGAATAAGCCTCAAATTCAGAATCTGATTCTCGTTATTACAAGTTATTTGCTGGTATTTTTGATGGCTGGTGGGTTAGCTATCACCATTTTACTTATTTTTAGTTTGATAATTTATTTAATATCCATATTAATGGATCGATATGTTTTACTTAAGAAAAAATTATTAATTTCTGGAATTGTAATAACCTTAATTCAGCTAAGTGTCTTTAAATATTACGATTTTTTTAAACCGATAGTTTCTGAATCTTTAGATAAACTTAATTTAGACAATTCAGGATTGGCAGCAAATTTAATTTTACCTTTAGGTATTTCCTATTACTCATTCCAAGCGATTAGTTATTTGGTTAGTCGTTATAGGAATGAAATAGATTGCCCTAGATTTAATTTAATTCAACTTTTAATGCATTTTTCATTCTTTGTAACTATAACAGCCGGCCCTATCGCTCGTGCTCAGAATGCAAAGGGGTTGACCGATATTAGTGGCCAGTCTTGTGGAATGAGTACACAGATAACGACGAATCAGCCCCGTAAAATTTTATTACCGAGCTTGGCTTTAATACTTCTGGTTTTAGCGTTAATAAAAAAATGGTGGATCGCAGGTTGGCTTGCGGATCAATGGGTAAATCCTGTATTCGCTAATCCAATGCAATATCATAGTTTGGAAATATTGGCTGCGATTTATGGTTATACCTTGCAGCTATTTCTCGATTTCTCCGGCTACAGTGAAATGATGATCGCTTTTGGCCTGCTGTTGGGTTTTAGATTACCTGTAAACTTTAGAGCTCCGTTACTTGCCCACAACATCCGTGATTTTTGGGATAAATGGCATATCAGTTTGTCTACCTGGATCCGAGACCATATTTATATCCCGCTAGGGGGAAGCCGGGGTGGTTTCACACTAACCCAATTAAATCTAGTGATTGCAATGGTGTTATCAGGTATATGGCATGGTTCAGGATGGAATTTTTTTATCTGGGGATTGTTACACGGCTTAGCATTAGTACTGCTTAATATCTCAGATAAAATCTATCAAAAGGTCTTTAAAGTAGACATAAAACATGCACGTGATGCTTTTGCAAAATCAAGTTGGATAGGTAAAACCACGAGCGTATTTTTAACAATCACCTTTGTTAGTTTTTGCTTTGTTTTCTTTAGAGCCAAAACCTTCGAAGAGGCATTGCAAGTATTTAGAGCCTTATTGAGTAATTATATTAATGTCCAGTGGACTAGTAACCCATTATATTTACTTACTTTATTAACGATAGCCTGGGTGATTTACCCATTTGTTTATCGGGCATTAAGTAATTTAAGTTCATATCAACGAAAGATCCCAAGATATGCATTGCTAGTACCGCTCTTCGCTATCTTCATCACTATTATTATTTGTGCACCCTCTGGAATTCCTGGATTTATATATGCAAATTTCTAATGAGTCAAAACTGCTAGAGCTTGAATATGAAATTAATGCTCAGGAATTTGGTCCAGCTGATGATCATGTTCAGAGTTGTATTTTTATTCTGGTTACCCTGATTTTTTTTGCATTTTTATCAATTTGGATTATGCAAAATTCAGTCAATGCCTATTTTCAGCAGACTTATCATAGAGAAAGCCCTTTATCTAAGTTAGAAAAATTTGAAGTATGGACATTAGGTGGGCAGATTGGTGATCTTTTATATACGAAACATGACCTGAATAAAGCCATGATTGGTCAATTGAATACCGAGATCATAAGTCAATACAATGAGCATTATGCGTATACACCAGAATATCGCCAGTACTTAGTACAACTTGAAAAACAAGAAAAAATCAGATTGGCGAAAGAAGAACAAGCAAGGGCACATCAAGCCTTACTTGACCAATTTACCTTGACCAAAACTGACCAAGTTTTCTTTGCAGGTGACTCATTAATGCAGGGGGTTGCACCGCATGTGCAAAAGCATTTGCAAGAAAAATTTGATATTAAAACCATTAATTTAAGTAAACAAAGTACCGGCTTATCTTACCCAAGCTTCTTCGATTGGCCTAAAACAATTCAAGAGGCTATTTCTGAAAATAAGCAAATTAAAGTTTTAGTCGTATTCTTAGGAGCGAATGATCCTTGGGATATGCCAAACCCTAAAGGTGGAAGTTACCTTAAATTTCAATCGCCTGAATGGGAGACTGTCTATCGTTCTCGCATTTCTCAAATTATTCAAACAGCGAAAGAAAATCGAATTAGTGTGATGTGGTTGAGTCCACCAAACATGAAAAAAGATTCGTTGAATCAGCAGATGGTATATTTAAATCGAGTCATTAGTGATGAAGTGAAAAAGCATCAGGCATTTTTTATTGATACCAGACCATTACTCGGTGGAAAAAACGATATTTACAATGAATATGTTACTAAAAATGGAAATTCTATTAAAATGCGTAGTGCTGATGGAATCCATTTTTCAACAGATGGTCAGAAACTGATTGCACAAGTTATTTCAAGCCATCTAAAAATTATTCATTAAACTCAATAAAATACAGGTTAAGTCTATGTTGATTAAAAAGTCAGTTTATTTAGGTGTATTTTGCATTTTAACGATCGGGTCACCAGTTTATGCTAGTAATTTGACCAATTTTAATGATCCAAATACCAACCAATTAATGACTGCTTTTACAAATAAATCTGTTCATATTGTTCAATTCGGTGATTCCCATACAGCGGCTGATGTAATGACAGGTACGTTAAGGGCTCAATTACAAAACCGGTTAGGAAACGGTGGAATGGGGTGGGGAATGCCTATGTATTTTTCTGGGCAGCGTTTAGTCCGTTATGGGTACGATAACAATGGTTGGGAGCCAATATCGAGCCGTCAGCAACGAGATCAAAATTATACCTTGGGGGGCTTAATCGCTACCCCTAAGTTTAATGGAGCAACTTTAACCATTAAATCAAAACAAAGTGAACTTTCGCAAAAAATCAAAGTAAATTTAAGGCAGGCTGCAACGGATGGTAAGTTTTTGGGCCGAGATGCACAAGGGCATCAATTTGAGATTGAAGCCCCAATCAAAAACAATACCTGGCAAACAGTCGAGTTTGTGGCACAGCTACCATTTACCATCACTGCTTCAAATGCAGAGCAATCAGCAATTGGGGGATGGTGGGCAAAAAATCAAAATGGTGGGGGTGCTGTTGTTTCAGCATTAGGAATTAATGGAGCAGAATTATCATATTGGAATCGCTGGAACGAGGGGTGGCAGCAAAATTTAAAGAGCATCTCGCCTGAATTGATTATTATTGCTTATGGAACAAACGAAGCATTTAACGACAATATTGATGTTGATAAGTATAAAAATTTATTAATTTCGAAAGTTGATCAGATTCGTGTAGCGAGTCCTGATACTGCCATTATGATTGTTTCAGCACCAGAAAGCTTAAAAAATATCGCGGGTCAATGTGGGATAAGACCAATTAAATTAACTGCGATTCAAAATGTGCAGTACCAAGTTGCACAGCAAAAGCATACTTTGTATTGGAATTGGCAACAAGCTATGGGGGGGGAATGTTCGATGAAATCTTGGATTAATCAAGGTTTAGGTCGAAAAGATGGGGTTCATTTTTCAGAAGCAGGTTATCAAAAAATAGGACAAGCATTGGCAGAGGATCTGCTGTCTTTTGTAGGATTACAACAAAGTTATAACACTGCTACGAATACAGAAGTTAATGTGGCGAAATCTTCACAGCAGTATAAACCTTCAACAAATACAGGATATGCGAGTATTTGCTTGGAAGGAACTAAAGAGTGTAAAAGTATAAGCTTTTAACAATTGAATTATGATAGTTAGAAAAGAAAGGTTCGGATGAAAATATCAAAACCTATTTTATTGCTAAGTGTACTTACAATGACAACTGGGGTATTTGCAGATGATTTCATTTTTGCAAATGGAATAAAAGTTACAGTAGGAGATTCTTTCAGTACTGTAAAAAAGTGACCCTAGACAGTATTGTGGGCAAGCAGCCCCTCTAAAGGCAGCATTGGTTGATGAAGTGTTGCCTATGATTTAACCCCGTCAATGGTTGAGCTTGTATCGATTCAAGCCAAACAACGTGATTTACAAAGCAAAGCATCAGAGCAGGTGCAACGATATTATCAAATCAAAGCCGATGGTTCTTTTAGCAGTGAAGTTGCTTATATCGTTTTATCAAAGTAAGTTGAATAACCATAGAGCAGCAATTTACCCTATGGCTTTTTAAAATTTAATGAAAAACTGCTTCCAAAGCATTTAAGCCAACTTTAGGATCGAGTAAACCATTGTAAATCTCTGGAATTTCACGTTCGACACCTAAGAGCTGATAAATGGCAATCATGGCACAACGTACGGAATATTCCACCGTGAAAACCACATCATCTTCAAGCTCTACGAATTGACCTAAGAAAGCAAAGTTGACTGCATTTTCTGGAATGACCAATGGGCGATCACCTGCTTTACGACATGCAAATAGGGCAGAGGCATAAGGCATCATTACTGTGGTAATGTCAGTATGTGCCAACACATGATCCAAAATCTCATCGAAACCAAGTTGATGAATCAACTCAATTAAAATCTCTTGACCTGTCGCTTCACTCATCGGTTTTTTAATGTAATCGCCGATATGGTCAATTTCAAAACCATAACCCCATAAGGTGAATTTACCTTCTGGTAAGTCAGCAAAATGCGGTTGAGCTGGAACGACCACAGATAGATGCCAACCAGATTCAAACCAAGTCATGAGTGCACCTGTACCCGGTTCATTTCCTGTGTAATCAATAATCCGTTTTAGCAGCACATCATCATGCATGGTGAGCGTAAAGGATTTCCATTTATGCTCATCAATGTTGCCATAGAAGGTCATTGGACGACCAAAATCAGGGGCTTTTTGAGCCAATGTTTCCCACAAACGCCAGCCATGATCTTGTCGATCACGAATCAGCTCAGGAACATCGAATTTATCGCCATAACGTGAATCAGCCGTAATCGAACCTAAAGTAAAGAGTGCAAGATCATGCTCGCCCAGTTGAATTTGTTCAGTGCCTTCTGGAATGTTAACATAAAGTTGGGTTGCCTTACGTTCCTTCGTTTGGGCATCTTCGACAAAGTCTGCATCTGTGACATAACTACCGAAACGAACATCAACGCCTTGTTCCACCAACCAGCGTTGTAGAGGATGAATCATTGAATCATATTGATTGTATTTAGTTCGTTTCACACCTGCTAAGGTATGGATGCGTGGTAATTCTTGAATGAAACGTAGAAAATAACGGCGTAATTCCGCTGCGCTATGCCATTTTTGAAACGCAAATGTGGTTCGCCACATCCGCCAAAAATTACTTTGGAAAAATGCATCATCAAAAAATTCATCAATACGGCGACTACCGATACGATCTTCTTTTAATGCTAGTAGACGTAACATTTGAGCACGGTTGAGCGTTGATAATCCCAATTTTTGAGCTTCTGCAATAATATGATTTGAGTCGATCAAACGTGCTTGAGCATTGGTTTTAACTTGTTCGTTAAATTCACGACATTCTTCACGAACAGAAATGTCTGGATTTTCTAAAGATGGGATGCTTGAAAATAAATCCCAAGTACACAAATAAGTCTCATCAGTTAGCATACGTCCACCACGTGTGACCCATGCTTGGTTCGGATTAAGCGGATTATGTCCACCATCCATCGAACCACCAGAAACATTTAATTCTTCTAAAATATGGATATGTTCGGCTGGCACTTTAGCATCACGAATCGCAAAAGCAGCAGCAGCCATACCAGCTATGCCTCCACCTACAATCCAAAGATGTGATTTAGAGCGGTCTAATGTTTTCAGTCTTTTATTTTGCATCTGATGTGCCTCGGTTGTAGTTCTAAAGAAAATTAAAGCCATAATTTTATTATGGGATTATGTGTTTTAAAAATATATGAAAGTTCTGCTAAAAATCGATGATAAATTATTATCAGAAAAAAACTTTAATAGAAAAAATGGATGCACAATAAAATTTTACTGTTCATATGCTATGTTTTAACTGTTTGATATTGAAATTAAATTGAGTTTTTACTCTATTTTTAGTTTTTTACTCAATATCAAGTTACTTGAAAAATCCTTAAATTTATAAACAGAAATCAAAAAAATTATATCTTCTATTATAGTTTTTTAAGTAAAATAAATAGTTGAAAATTATTCTAATCTTGAGGTCTATCTTGGAATCATTATTGATTTTAGGCTCTATTACTTTGGCATTAATGTTGGGGGCAATTAGTCCTGGTCCTACATTTATTTATGTTGCCAAAAACTCAATTGCGATTTCACGTAAACATGGCTTATTTACTGCGCTTGGTACAGGCACGGGGGCAGCATTATTTGGTTTGCTTGCAGTGATGGGGCTACAAGCAATTTTGTTGGCTGTGCCTTCTGCCTATATAGCTTTGAAAGTTTTTGGTGGTCTGTACTTACTTTGGCTGGCGTATAAAATTATTAAACATGCCAAAGAACCCATGGAAGCTGTAAATGGTGCAGTCAAGACCATGAGTTATACGCAAGCATTTCGTTTAGGACTGATTACCCAACTCAGTAACCCTAAAATTGCGATTATCCTTGCCAGTATTTTTACCGCGTTATTGCCGAAAGAAATCCCAACGTATTTTTATGTGGTATTGCCGATGCTATGCTTTTTTATTGATGCAGGTTGGTATTCGCTAGTGGCTGTTGCATTGTCAGCAGAAGGTCCTCGCAAAGTGTATTTAAAATCTAAGGCTGTTTTTGATCGTATTGCAGGTGGGGTGATGACCTTGCTGGGATTGAAGTTAATCTTTGGAATGAAGTGATAAGTTATCGCCAATTTAGGCTAAAGTAATAGGTTGTGTTAAAATAACTTGTTTTTATTATTGTTTCTGCACGAGTAAAGGGAAGTCACTCAAGAATGAGAGGGACTGTATGTCCATTATTTTGTCTAGGATCAGTTATAAATCATTTAAAAAAGTTTTTTGGAATGATCTTCCAAAGCATTTATCAGGTCTAAGCCACATAAAACGATGTCATCAATTTTATTTTGGTTGATTTCATGTAGATATACTATTTCTTCATTAAATAAATTAGCTTTTTGTGTAAATAAGGTTTGAAGATTGATATCTTTTTGAAGTACAGTATCATCAGTGATTCTACTTTGATAAAGAGTTAGCAAAGTATCAGCTTCAATTTGCATATTATTATTAAAATAATGACCTATTAGTGAAAACCAGAAAAAATTTAAAGGATTGCCATAAGGGAAGCTATTTATTGTAGACGTTAAGTAATCTAAATGATTGTGAATTTTATGTCTTAAGGAAATCATTTCATTAAAACTTTTAAGATCAGAATTTTCACTATTTTCTTTTTTATATTGATTAAATTTAGATGAAAAATCTATACAAAAATCATTTATTTTGAGTATTTCATCAGAAATATTTTTAAGAAATCTCATTTGTAGACGTAGATGAAAACGTTGTAATATTAAATATATACTTCCTAATGCTATAGCTATTTTGAATAGATAAACAATAAGTTTTAAGAAAAAATTTACTATATCATTAAGAAGTAGAAGATCTATCGGCATCTTGAATATATTTCCAAACTTTTTCTTCAAGTGATGGTCGTCTCGGAAAATTTAAGACCAAAATATCTTTTAATTTTGAATAATTAAATTGATTATTCCTGATAAGACCTCCAAATGCTTCCTCTAAAAAAGAAGATCCGTTCATTGAAACACCAGTAAAATCAACTAAAAGCTTTTCATCAGTTGAGAGATTCTTTAGTAGAGGTAAAAGTACATCTTCTCTGAAAGCTTCACCAGTGTAAGTGCCTTGATTTCTATATCTACCAGCGGGTCTACGATAAAAATCTTCAGAAACTAGAATTTTCATAAGTATCTCAAATTTTAAGCGGCTGAATCATTAATTCGAATGCTAGAATCGTTTAAAGGAATTAACCATGAGATAATTGTACCATTTACTGATGTATTGTAATTGGATTTTTTTTCTAGTTGCCTAGCAATTTTAGAATATCCTTTTGCCCAATACCCTTGGCGGCTATGTACCATCATGATAGAACCATCTACTTGTTCGCAAACTTGTTTCATATCTTGAAAACCTTTACCTCGATTAGCTAAATTAGTAGATGTTCGTTGATAATTAGATGCGATTTCAATTTTTTCTTGATCCGTTAAGTGGAGCCAAGAATCTAAGTTGAAAAAGCTTTTCAGAGTAATATCATTGATTTTTGTCGGAATACTCTTTGGAATGGTTTTTCCAAGATCGGATATAACAACATAACATCTGTCTGGTTTTATTGAAAGAAACAATTTCCATTTCTTGTATTCTTCATCAATTTCATATGCATGATTAACAACATTAATGACAGCCTCACAAATAGCAGTGTTTATTACATCAAATGTTTCTGAGTCCTCACCGAACTTTTCTTTTAAAACTTCTTCTATTGGGTCATATTCATCACCAAAATCGGCATTCTCTCCTGTAAACGTATACCATCTATCCACTAGGTCATGAGTTGATTCTACATTCTTGATTTTAAGTCGATTGTAAATATTTAGTTTGGTTAACATTCCAGATACAACATGACTTTTTGATATTTTACCACGGCAGATTAAATTAGAGTTTTTTTCTAGAGTGTGCGCAAAGTGAATTGTTGCCATTGGGGTCAAGGTATCTACATTACTAAAGTCAAAATATGGGCGTGCTACTGATTTTGAATCATTTAAACTATTAATTGCTTTTAGAGTGCTATTTCGTAGACGCTTATTGTTAATATCTAATGCTATGGGCAAGTTAAAAGTTTGATATTTATTAGACGTATTTTTTGAGATGAATTTTTTTTGTTTCCGTTTAGCGACATCTTGATAAATTTGACGCAGGATTAAGTGTGAATTAGGTTTTTTCATTTTCAAAACTTAATTTTCAAAAATTTATTTTGATATGTTAATTTAAATCAAAGATTTTTGGAACAAGAAAACCCCTATTCCTAGAGGCTTCCTTAGATATTTTTAATTAAGACACTTTATCACCAGCTTTAGCACCAGATTCAGGTGAAATCACCCAAACACCTTCGCCATTACTCGCTGCAAGCACCATACCGTTAGAAATACCAAAACGCATTTTACGAGGTGCAAGGTTAGCGACCATCACCACCAATTTGCCTTTTAAGTCTTCGGGCTGATAAAACTCACGAATACCACTAAACACATTGCGTGGTTCAGCTTCACCAACATTTAAAGTGAGTTGAAGTAATTTATCAGAACCTTCGACAGTTGCAGCTTCTAATACTTCTGCTACACGGAGGTCAACTTTCATAAAGTCTTCAATACCAATGATTTCAGCTTCACCCACTTTAGGTTCAGGCTTCTTCTCGGCTTTCTTCTCTTTTTTCTTTTCCACTTTTGGCGTTTCTGCCGCAGCAGCTAAAGAGTCTTTAGATGCATCCACCATGGCTGCAACTGCTTTAGGATCAACACGCTGCATCAGTGGTTGGAATTGAGCAATTTCATGCGCAATTAAAATTTGCTGACGTGATGCAAAGTCAAAGCTTTCAAGTTGTAAGAAAGACTGAACTTGAGCCGCAAGCGTTGGAAGAACAGGAGCCAAGTAAATCGCAAGTTGACGGAATAAGTTGATACCAACTGAGCAAACATCATGCACTTGTTGTTCTTGACCTTCTTGCTTCGCAAGCGCCCAAGGTTTTTTCTCATCAATATATTGATTCGCTTTATCCGCAAGTGCCATGATTTCACGAACAGCAGCAGAGAATTCACGTGCTTCATAGGCTTGGGCAATTGAATCACCCGCATCAATAAAGCTTTGAACCAATTCAGGCTCAGCACAAGTGTTTGAAAGCGTATTATTGAAATTGCTGTTAATGAATTTTGCACAACGGCTGGCAATATTCACCACTTTACCGACAAGGTCAGAATTCACTTTTTGTACGAAGTCATCTAAATTCAAATCTGAATCTTCAACTTTGTCAGAAAGCTTAGAAGCAAAGTAATAACGTAAATATTCAGGATTCAAGTGCTGTAAATAAGTTTCAGCTTTAATGAATGTACCGCGAGACTTCGACATCTTCTGACCATTCACCGTCAAGAAACCATTTACGAATAAACCAGATGGTGTGCGGTAGTTCGCACCTTCAAGCATTGCAGGCCAGAACAGTGCATGGAAGTAAACGATGTCTTTACCAATGAAGTGATACACTTCTTTATCGCTGTCTTTTTTCCAGAAATCATCAAAGCTTAGATCAGGACGTTTAGTTTTGATGTAGTTTTCAAAACTCGACATATAACCAATCGGTGCATCGACCCAAACATAAAAATATTTGTTTGGAGCATCTGGAATTTCAAAACCGAAATAAGGTGCATCACGTGAAATATCCCAATCTGATAAACCCGATTCAAACCATTCATCTAGCTTGTTGGCAATAGACAATGGTAAACGACCTTGATCACGTGTCCATTTCTGTAAGTATTCTGAGAAATTCGGTAGTTTAAAGAAATAGTGATCTGACGATTTTTCAACAGGAGTCGCACCACTCAATGTTGAGCGTGGGTCTAATAACTCAGTCGCGTTATAAGTTGTACCGCAGACTTCACATGAGTCGCCGTATTGATCTTCTGCTTTACATTTCGGGCACGTGCCTTTAATGAAACGATCAGACAAAAACATGCCTTTTTCAGGATCAAAAAGCTGATTTACAGGTCGAATTGCGATATTGCCTGCTTCACGGTTCTTAATATAAATTTCTTCTGAACGTGCTTTGTTTTCGGCACTATTGGTTGAATCATAATGATCGAAATGCACACCAAAACCATCAAAATCACGAATGTGTTCTTTCTGAACATTGGCAATTTGCGCTTCAGGGGTGATGCCATTGGCTTCAGCACGTAACATGATCGCTGTACCATGAGCATCATCCGCACATACGTAAGTCACGTCATGACCCATTGCACGCATCGCACGAACCCAAATATCTGCTTGGATATAACCGAGTAAGTGACCCATATGGATAGGACCATTGGCATATGGAAGGGCATTGGTGACTAAAATTTTACGCACGGATATGGTTCTCTCATTCGTATTTACAAGGCAAATGATTTTACATGACTTAAGAGCGACTTGCACAAGGGAATCGGTGAAATCTTTTTAATCCTATAGGATCACATACTCTGCATTTGCTTTACTGTGATGCTTTGCTTTGAATTTTTTCTCAGCGAGATGATTTTTCCTTTAGACAAGAAATGGATGTGATAGCTTTTTAAACTATTGGTTTTGGGATCAACTGTAATTTCAGCAAATAAAGGTGTTTGCCAAAGTTCATCACTTCCTAAAGTACCTAACCAAGCCTGAGCTTTAATTACAGCGGTAAATTCATCTTTAACTTGTAGATCGCTAATACTTAATTCACTGCACCAATGAACGGTCTTTGGAAATTCAACTTTTGAAAATTTCCAACAAATTGAAAGTGCCAAACTTGTTGCGATTCCAGCATAATCGTTGCTTTCATTATGAATGACTTGAAGGAGTTGCTCAGCTAAATCACTTTCAAAAGAATCAATCATGCTTTGGATTCTTCGTTTGCTCGAAAGAATATAATTCAGGCGCTTTTGTTGAGCTTGCAGTTCATGTTGAATTTCTAGAAGTTCATTTTCGTTCATAAGGGGGCTTGATGAGTAAATTGAAGATTTAAATCGCTTGAAAGTATATCCGATCGATTGCCTGATCATTGTTGATACTTGTTTCGTGGTGCTGTGTTGGTTCTAAAAATAAACAAAAGACTCGAAATTTACTTTGACTGCTACTGTATCCCATTTGTTTCAATTTGCAGCAATTCTTCTAAATATCCGCAGAATCTTGTATAACTATAAATGAAAGCAACAGTAATTTATTACGATATAACAAGAGGAATAAGACATGAGTAATGACAAAATTGATCAGTTAAAAGAGTTCGCATCAAAAGACTTGGAGCAAACTAAAACAGATTTACACCAAGTCAAAGATAAAGTCAGCGAACTTGGAAATGACATCAAGCAAAAAGGTCAGGAAACTGTCGAAGACGTTAAAAACTTTGCAGCTAAAGATCTTGATCAAACGAAAGCTGATCTGCAACAAGCAAAAGATAAAGCGAATGAGTTGAAGCAAAAGGGTGAGCAAACTTTAGATGATTTAAAAACAAATGCAACGGATCAGTATGGTGAGGGTAAAGCTGCTTTATCTGCTAAAGCAGATGAGCTGAAAGAAAAATTGGCAGATACTCAGCATGCAGCCAAAGAGAAATTAGATCATTTAAAACAAGAAGCAAGCCATAAGTTAGAAGATGCCAAAGCAAAAGCTGCTGAACTAAAAGATGAAGCTACTGCTAAGCTTGAAGATCTAAAAGCTCAAGCGAGCCATAAACTGGATGATTTAAAGAAAGCTGCAACAGATACATTAAATAAATTCAAAGGTTAATCTTTTGATGACTATTTAACATCACGCTTATACTCAGAGAAGAAAACACGTTCATAAAAAATGAGCAATTATCTTCTCTGATATGGGCGTCCAATCTTCAATACTGCTAAACTAGCCAAACTCAGTGATATATTGATCATCTGTTTTTGGAGTAAACAAAATGTCGTGGCTTTCTTCCTTAAAATCTGTTTTTTCACCGGCACAAGAAGTGAAGGAAGATGAAATTCAAACTGTTTTACAAAATTATGTGCTGCCACATTCTGAAAATGCATTAAAAGATCGTATCAGCCAAGTGAATGTACAAGGTCGAATTTTACAACTCACGATTAATACTTTTCCTCAAGAAAAAGATCACTTACAACAGATTCACGATGAACTCGCTGAAGCTCTGGAAAAATGCGGTATCCAAGAGTTAAATTTACATATCATTCAACAAAAACATGCAGCGCATGGTGAAGCAGGTCATAGCTGCTCATCGAAGCCAAAAGCAGAAAATAGCAATTTACCACCTGTAATGGATGCTTCTCCTAAAGCGGAAGTCGATCCCAATAATCCACCGATTCAAAAAGCTGCACCACAACAACGCGATGTGGCTGCACATCCACGTATTCAAAATGTAATATTGGTATCGTCAGGAAAAGGTGGGGTCGGTAAATCAACCACCACAGTGAATCTGGCGCTTGCATTGCAACAACTCGGTCTAAAAGTCGGTGTTTTGGATGCAGATATTTATGGTCCAAGTATTCCAACCATGTTGGGCAATGCAGGTCGAACGCCACAAATTGAAAATGAAAATTTTGTGCCCTTAGATGCGTACGGCATGGCTGTGCTTTCAATCGGACATTTGATTGGTGCACACAATACACCTGTGGCTTGGCGTGGCCCTAAAGCGACTGGTGCATTGATGCAACTTTTTAACCAGACACTTTGGCCAGATTTAGATGTGTTAGTGATTGATATGCCACCTGGTACAGGTGATATCCAACTGACTTTGGCACAACGCATTCCAGTAACAGGCGCGGTGATTGTGACGACACCGCAAAATGTTGCACTTATGGATGCTGTAAAAGGAATCGAACTCTTTAACAGAGTAAATATTCCTGTACTCGGTGTTATTGAAAATATGTCGACACATATTTGTTCTAACTGTGGGCATGAAGAACAGATCTTTGGGATAGGTGGAGGAGATCAATTGTCTGAGCAATATGATATTCCTTTATTAGGACGTTTACCTTTAGACGCAAAAATTCGTGAACATGCGGATAATGGTAAACCAAGTGTGATTGCTCAGGATGCAGCCGCAGAGAGCTACCTCAATATCGCACAAGCTGTATTAAAACAAATGGATAAATTGCCAAAACGTCAGCGTGATGAAAATCGTATTTTCTAAATTTGAAAAGCCTCTAATTTAGAGGCTTTTTTTAATGTCATTATTTGATTGCAGTAATTGTTTTCTTTTTTTCCACGCATTCACTACGCTCCAACGCCAAAGTAAATGTGTAATTAAATAAAAACTAATCGCAAATAAAATTGCTTCAATGACAAGTCCTGATACGAGAATCTTCGCAAGGCTAAAATCAATATGACCGTGCCCAAAATTCTTAAGCCAATTGATAATTTGGTGTAAGACCCCTAATAGCATATCGCTATTGATCATGTTTACATGATAAATTTTAGTTCCAAACCAAAAACCTAAATAGAGAATTGGAACGATAGTGAGCGGATTGGTTAGCCATGCCATGCATAGTCCAATCGGTAAATTTACTTCTAACCATAAGATGGTCAAAATAATAAAAAGACTATGAAAAGGAACAGGTAAAATTCCCCAAAATGTTCCAATAAACATCGCCTTGGCAATCGAACGGCGGTTTACATACCAAAGCAGTGGATTTAAGGTACGTTCACCAAAAATTCTCATAAATTTTAGACTAGCAACTTTCTCTGATGAAGGTAGCCACTTATTAAAAAATTTCTTAGGCATAAACGAGGAAGCACATTGAAAGGAAAAAGTGAACGAATGTATATAAAATAACATTATTTACTTATTGAAAACTTAAAATAGCACCAAAGTTTATCTTGTTAAAAAATAAGAATACTTAGAATACGTTATATGTGTTGTATTTTAGCGTATGTTTTTACTCATGTGACTCTTGAGTAGAGTGTACTTGTAATTAATAAAATATAGATAAAACATTTATTTAAATAGGCTCTCGTCATAAGTGCTTACAGTTAAAATTTTGCTATCAACTGGCAACTATATTAATCTAAATTTATCTTGTAGTGAGGTCATTCAATGATTTCATGGTTTTTTATTGGTTTAGTGATAACTATTTTGCTCACTCCTGGTCCAACTAATACTTTACTTGCTTCCTCTGGTATTCAGGTGGGATTGCGTAAATCTCTATTGCTGATTCCTGCAGAAGCAATTGGTTATATTCTTGCGATCAGTGCGTGGGGAATGTTGATTGGTAAAGTCTCAGCGACATTACCTTTATTACCAACATTTTTAAAACTATTAAGTGCAGGGTATATTATTTTCCTTGCGATTAAATTATGGCGTACAGCAAATCAAGAAGTGATCTTAAATCAACCTACAATAAGACCAAGAGAATTATTGTTTGCAACACTATTAAATCCTAAAGCTTTATTATTTGCTTCAGCAATTTTCCCAACAACGGCATGGCAAGCGCAAGAAATCTATGTTGCGCATATGAGTAGCTTTGTTGCACTCATTCTTCCAATTGCACTATTTTGGATTTCGGTTGGCGCTGTGTTGGCAACCAATAAAGTAAAATGGTTGTCTCAAGCTAAATTACAGCGCACAGCATCAGTTGTACTGATCAGCTTTGCCATTCCTATTAGCTATTCAGCTCTAATCAATCTCTAATTCTAATGTTCTGCTGCCTTGAACAATCTAGGTAGCAGGGTTCTGTTGTTTTCATTAATGTCGTTTTACGTTAAAGTACTCGCCAATCATTAACTTAGATTTTGGATAAAAGTCATGGCAATAAAATCTGATCGTTGGATTCGTGAAATGAGCGAAAAACACGGCATGATTGAACCTTATGCAGAAAATCAAGTTCGTTATGATGAACATGGCGAAAAACTGATTTCTTATGGGGTGTCTAGCTATGGCTATGACGTCCGTTGCGCACGTGAATTTAAAGTTTTTACCAATGTTCACTCTGCAATTGTTGATCCGAAAAATTTTGATGATAGAAGTTTTATCGATATCGAATCAGATGTTTGTATTATTCCACCGAACTCATTTGCTCTCGCACGTACGATTGAATATTTCCGTATTCCACGTAATGTCCTAACAGTATGTTTAGGTAAATCGACTTATGCCCGTTGCGGTATTATCGTGAATGTAACGCCACTAGAGCCTGAGTGGGAAGGTCACGTTACGCTTGAGTTTTCAAATACAACGAATCTCCCAGCACGTATTTATGCGGGTGAAGGCGTGGCGCAAATGCTATTCTTTGAAAGTGATGAGGTGTGTGAAACATCTTATAAAGACCGTGGTGGTAAATACCAAGGTCAAACAGGTGTGACTTTGCCGAAAACATGATTTGTAAATTACATTTTGCAACAATCATAAGGTTTTTTGGTTGTTGCAATATAAACCTTACATTTAAAGAATAAAAATATAATATTCAGACATATATTTAAAAGAAATTATTTAAAAATAATAATTCATTCATCGGAAAATAGAACGTTTACCTAATATATTTTGCATTTGTGTAAATTATCGGCATAATGAAGAATGAATATATATGGGTAAAATTACCTGTGTTTGAGTGATGTTTGGATACAATTTCTCTTTTAGGGAATCACTCAAAAGGAAGTTAGAAAAATAACGATGGTGCGGAGCATCGCGTAATGGGAAGGTCAAGATGACTACACTTCATACGGTATCATTTCAAAAAACTGTTTTGGCGACTTTGATTGGTTTATGTCTAAATCAGTCAGTTTTTGCATTGCAAGAATTATCAGACGATGGTTTAAGTGAAACCACTGGTGAAGGCATCGCTTTACTACCCCAAGATACTTATATGATTTTCCGTGGCGCAGGTCCTAATGAGGCTACTCCATTGGCTGGAGCGGATGGGATTGCTGGTAATACTGATGATCGATTAAATGATACTGGTTATATCCGTTACATTCCTGTTGGCCCTTTAACACCAGAAGCTAGTGCAGCTGGTGCTGGTAAAGCAGATTTGTTTTTATATGGTTTAGCAGTTTCTAAATCTGATAACAATACCAATACCCGTATAGCAAGTACTGCTGCTAATGCAAGTATTAAGAGCTGGGGAACAGCAAGTAATCCTTGGTTATTAAAGGCAAGTACTGCTTACAATGTACCTGATTTCTATGTCAATGGTACAAATGGTGGTACATCTAAAAGTTCAGTTACTTATCTTTCTATGGAAGCTCCACTTTATAATCAAAGTCTTGCTGGACTTACATCAGATACAGGGCTAGATGCTTATAAACTTAAATTGGGTTTATGGGCTGATGCCTTCGTGAGAGACCCAAGTAAAATAGAAGGTGACGCAAATCAATTTTGCTTAAATGGTTGTACTCGTAATACAAGTGCTGTAAACACGGCGCAAATACCACGTGAAAATCGATTACGATTGCAGGCGATTTGGAATAATTTCAGTGTAAATGGAAGTAATTTACAATTGTTCCAAACTTTAGGGGGAGTTGGTCTTTCTGGTGATACTGGTATCAATAATGGTATGAGTAAATTTTATAATAATACTCTTGGAGCTTCTGGTATTTTGCGTTTTAACAGTGGGGATGCTGCAAATGTTAAAGCAACTTACATTGCTGGTGTATCAACAAGAACTTATAATACAGACAGAAATGCCACAGCAGCATCAACGGGATGGTCAAATACAGAGGTTTGGAATACCTATGCTAATACCAGTATTTTAGGTGGGGATAATGGCTCTGCCGGCGGATGTAATGCTGGTGGTGTCCAATTTAGTTCTGTTGCTTGTCAATTCCGTTATAGAGATCGTGCTGTAAAAGATACTGTTTCTGGAGCATCTTGGACTGCGCCAGATCCAAATGGAAGTAATGTTTTACGATTGAGTACAAGAGAAACATCAAATACCAGTTTAGTCTCGACACCTGCTTTGGGGGGGGGGAATGCACCTACATTTGCAGCAGATGATGGAATATTTAT
Source organism: Acinetobacter sp. WCHA39 (assembly GCF_002165385.1). NCBI lineage: Bacteria > Pseudomonadati > Pseudomonadota > Gammaproteobacteria > Moraxellales > Moraxellaceae > Acinetobacter > Acinetobacter sp. WCHA39. The sequence goes on along the minus strand of NZ_NHRP01000005.1, from coordinate 68,718 downwards.
TTATAACCCTAACATTAATTTAGTATTAGGCTCACTCTATCAACCAGTTGTTTTTGGTTCCGATGGTACGAACTTTAGTTTGGAAATAGCACGTATTCCAAATAAACAAGATGTTTATACAAAAATTTATACTCGTTATGCAGGTGATACAAGTGATACAGGTGTGACCTATTATGGTTCTACTTGTAATGTTTACCAATGTGGTAGTTCAACTGTCGCTGGCTACCAAGGTGGATCTGCCTTAAATGATTATTCATCTACAGCATTAGCAGGTAAAAAACTTGCAACGCACAGTAGTATCAGTTTTGGTACTGTGAAAAGTAATGATGGTGGGCAAACTTTAGTTGCGGATAGTAGTGTTGAAGCATTAGGGATATTTTTTGGCACACCACAAAATAGAACGAATATTTCAGGAACCCAGATTTTTAAAGAAGCTCAATATCAACAACGTCAGCAACGTGTTGATACCAGCTATATTGTGACAGATCGTTATAGACTCACAGTTTCTAGTGGTGCGGGTGGATTTAGTGGCGGTGGAACAGCGACTAGAGCAGATCCGTATGGTCAAGCTTCAATTTCTTGTAATTATACTTGGATTAGTGGTTGTTCATCTTCTACAGATCGTTGGTATAACACTTCTGGTAATCATGTTGATTGGGTTTATTTAACCAACGTTGATGCAAGTGGCAATAAAATTTTCGGTAATGATGATGGTACTTATGCTCGCTATTGTACGAATACCACAACAGACTGTTTAACTTGGTATAACGGAGCTGCGTTGGGTACTGGCGGTACAGGAAACGGTTACCCTGCAACTGTAACCAATGTAAATCAAATCATTGGCGGTAGCATGGCTAACCCTGGCAGTGGTCAGCGTGGTGCCGATGACTGTTGGCCTGGTGAGTCTGGTGGTGCATGTAATGGTAGTTCTGGTAGTACCACAACAGGTGGGTTGTATGGATTGTCACGTTTAAGCGCAGTAAATGATGGTGGAAGTTCTAATACGCCTACTCCAACGCATGTGAATAATACCAATTGGACGTATGGAACACGTGCAAATGCACCTTGGTTTAGAGTTGCAGGTGGACAAGCAGCTGTTACATATGGCTCAGGTTTAGGATCTTCAACTGCAATCACTTCTGATATTGTACCAACTGCTGTGACAGGTGGTGTGAATCCATCAGCATTAAATAACTTTGGTTCAGCTGTGATTGATGGGCTGTTAATTCAGCATATGAAAATAACAACGAAGGGATTATAAGACAGGAGTCATCATGTTTAATTTTAATGTTTTAGGCTTTAGTATTGCTACTGTTTTATTTAGTCAAGGACTATATGCATCTTCAATGGTTGATTTGACTGACGATGAGTTATCAAAAGTACAAGGACAGGCTTTAATGAGTCTCTCTTATATCTCTCCTGTTGATACAAAAAATTTAGAATCAACTCGCACAGGAAGTACTAAAGATATTGGTTTCTATAAATTAGGAATGGAAGCAGAAATTGAATTAAACGCAAATATTAAAAAACTACAGTTAGGCTGTGGTGGTGTAAATGGTATTGGTGACTGTGATATTGATATTGATAATTTAAGTTTAAGTGGTTTAAAGGTTGATAGTAATGGTAAACCTCTTGCAATGACTAATGAGGAAAGAGCCGCTTCTTCGGCAAAAATAACCAATCCATTTATTGAATTTGCAGTTAAAAATCCTGAGTCTGCTTCTATGCGTCAAGTTGTTGGATTCCGTTTAAGTGCAGAAAAAGCGCTAGGATTATTATCAGCTGGAACGGAAAATACTGGAGTTGCAAATGGTATTAATACTATTTCTGGCTATATGAAAGTACAGTCTGACAGTTCAGGTATCATAAAAGGGTATGCAACGACAGCGGCAACGAGAGACAATCTTTATGGTACCTATTTAAATCCAAATGATTTAGTAATTACAGGTGCCCTAAAAGCATTAGGTTTAAATGGAGCCGATTTTAAGACTTCTGGTGGTGGTTTTAATATTCCTCAGATTAATAATAACTATTTTGAAATTCCAGCAATTTTAGTTAATGAAACTAGAGCAAAGTCTAAAATTTTATCAGCTCCTGTAAATGTCCCTAATATCTATATAGGTGGACCTGGTGATGCAAACTACCCTGTGAATGGGTCCGTGCAATATAACTCAAGTGGTCCACATGATCCAGCATACCCAGAGCCTTCAGCTATTTATTCACAAGGCGGTCGTGTTGAAGCAACAGTAACAAGATGCTATGGAATTTCTTGCGCTGTCGCGCAAGAAGGAGACGTATTCAAAAATGTTTATATGAATGGGCAGATTTCAAACATTACTGCAAATTTAAATCTAAATCAGTCTTTAGGTTTAATTCATAATTTACCGATTAACTCGCCATTTTCTTTATCTTTACAGCAACAAGCATTGCAGTGGCCAGGAGCGAAATCGGATGATGTTGCACAAAAAGGTTGGTGGATGTCATTTGCCGATCCAGTAAATATTGGATATGTAGTTCCGCAAGATCCTATTGATATTTCTCCACTTTTCCCTCAGATTGCAAGTGCTGTTTCCTACTATTTACGCCGTGGTGGTGGTAATGAAGCAAATACAAATGATCTTGGGGGCTTGTTAGGAAGTGGCGATTTAACAGTGAATATCGGAAATATCGATTTAAGAAATAGTGCGTTAAACTTAAATATTAGTAACCTTAAATTAACAAATCAAAATTTTGCACCTAACTGTTGGGGTGGTTTGAAGTTTTGTTAATAGCTATTTTCGGGAAGAAAGTGGTGGTTTAGTAATCAATAGCTGGTTTTGATGCTATAAGTAAAGGATATTATAATGAAGAAAATGATGATTTTGCTCCTATTCAGCACAAGTATAGTACATGCTGAATTAAAAACTTTGGATAGCCAAGCTTTGAGAGAGGTTGAGGGGCAAGCTGGAGCAGATTTGTCATTGAAATTTTCATTAAATCATACCAGTACTTATCAATTTGATGATGGTGTTGGTGGTGTTTGCGATAAGACAGCGAATAATAATACTGGTTTAGGTTATTGTCATTTAGGACTTTCGGTAAATAAACGATTTGTTAGTAGTCGTGTGCAAGGAGCTAACACTTTATGGGATGTACCAGAAAGTGATCCAACTTTAGCAAATCCAGCAAGAAAATTATGGCTAGTGTTCAAGGGAATCCAAGGAACTGTTGATATTCAAAAACTAGGTTTAGATGGTGTTGATTTAGTATATCAGAATGATGGTGGAGTTGATCAGATTAAACCTTCTATGCAACTTAGCCTTGATGCTAGTATGCCTATTTTAATTAGAAATTTTGGTTTTAATGCACTTGCGATTGAACAAGATGATTTTACAAGTTATATCGATTCAAATGGCAAAGTGGTTGAAGGTTCTGCTAGTACCCCACCAACTAGTGGGTATGGATATTTAAAAGCAACGACTTATAACGCAACGAATGCTGCAACATCGTTATATGATCAGGGTAAGGAAACTGGGTTTGTTGGTATGAGAATGAATGGTAATCTTGCTATACAAGGTAAGATCATGATGTTTGGTTGTGATAGCAGTCATCCACGTTGCTAGAGCTAGAGATTATCAAGGATTGAAGTGATGAAAAAAAATAACCAAAATCACAATACAGCATGGTTTGCATTGAATACTTTAGCAACAAGTATGCTACTCATAAATTCTGCGCATGCATTACAAAGCTTAGATGATAGTGCATTGCGTAATGTTAATGGTCAAGATGGAGTTCATATTTCAACCTCTTATGATGAAATTAATGTTGATAAGCTTTATTGGCAAGATAATGCTGGAATAGGAACTTCGAGTAGAATAAATAGTAATTTACAAGCGACAGCTGAAAATTTTAAGATTCAGTCAACCAATGCTAATGTTTCAAACTTACCTATTTCAAATCGGACTCCAGGGACAGATTATAAAATAAATATAGGGAGTGGTAGCGGTAGTGATGCTGGTAGAACTGGACTAGATTTAGCCATTTCGGCAAATCCTTCTTTAATTACAATTGAGCAATTTAAAATATGTGACACTGAGTCTACTCAGCGTTGCAGCGCCGCAATTGGGAATATGGCAATTCAAACAAGTTCAGTTATTGATCTTAATTTTAAGACTCGTGATGGACTTTTTAGTAAAGATAAGCAAGCAACTTTAGATTTAGGATTGAAAAATGCGAATATCTATTTAGGACAAAAAGATGTTAGTAATGAGCTTAATCAACTCATACTTAAGAACTTTAATTTTAACTTTTTAGGTAAAGGCGTTATGTTTGTAGATGCCATTGGTGGCTTTAGATTACAAACTAATTCCGACGGTGTTGGTAAAGCAACAATTGCATATAATTCTAATGGCACAATAAATTTAGCATCTAGTACTCAACCAGATGCAACACATGGATATGTTGATTTTAGAAGAACTACAGATTCTGCATCTAGTAATTTAAGAAATACTGGCAGTTATGGTAATGGTGTAGTCGGTGCTGGTGGTGATACAACAAACTCAGGTTTAAATTTAGAATTTTTACTGAATAAAGATGTAAGCAAAACTTCACCTTATGTTCTTGATGGGACTAATAGTCCAAGTAATGCCAAGGGATTAATACGTGTTGGCGCAAGTGGTCGAATGGTAAATGGTTATTTACAGTTGAGAGGCTTGAATACAACAAATAAGAATAATCCAGATTATACTGGAGTAAATTATGGTAAATCTGATCAAAGTAATATTGTTGGTAAAACTAACAACTTAAGCACTGATTTATCATTAGCAGCAAATAATCCTATTACTACAACAACTGGAAATAATATTATGGGGAGTACAGGTATTGCTTTCCGTATGGCTGCTGAATTTACTAAAGATAATGATCCAATGTTGGGGAGTGATGGTAAGGCAACTACGCTAGAAATTGGTAATGCAGGTCTAAATACTTATGGTTTTGAATTTGGAAATTTAACTGGATTAGTAGCGACTGATCGTGGTTCATTTGATAGTGGTAATGTATATGTAAATCTAGCTGATACTCGAACAGTTTTATTACCTGCAAATAAACTTTTCCAAACCAGTCGATTTGGTAATGGTAATTTTTTAACTAGTAATAATGATTATATTCAATATATCTATACAGACACTCCAAATGGTATCGCTGCAAATCAAAATCCTTATAGTTTACTAGTAGCGGTTCGAGGTGCTGAATTCCAAGCAATATCTCGTCTAGGTCGTTTTACAAATAGTGCTCGAACAAATGATGCAACTGGTGCAGCAGTTCCAAATATTGCAGAGCATAATGGTACTAATCAATGGGGACTAGCATTACCTTTTTATAATTTAAATGCCAACATGGCGATTTTTGGTACCAATGTTGATGCATCTACTGCTTATGCTTATACGTCTGATTATAAAGGCTATAATAAATCATCTACAAATAAAGTTGTTGTTGGTACAGGTTTAACGCCGCGTCTAGGTTTTTCACTGGCCATGAGTACTGAGGGTGTAAGTTCTGATGGAAGTAAAACAACATCAATTTTAGTAATTGATGGTAAAAAAATAGGTGTTAATAATCAACCTGTTGATTATTATATGGGGTTGCGTAATATTGATTTATTACTCAAAGGCACTGGTAATATTGGTGTAGAAAAGGGTAGTTTAAACGTTAGTTTAAAAGATTTACTTATTGTGGCTGCAGCGCAAGTTGCTGCTGGATATCTACCAGGGACAACTTACCAAACTTGTGTATTGTCTACATCAAATGCAGGATGTAATAGCTCTGTTCCAGCTAATAATAAAGTAGCATTAAATAATTTTGCTACATCAAATGATGTGCTATTTGGTATTAAGTTACGCGCTGGCGGTAGCATGGATTTTTCACTTATACCAAATAGTGAGTATAAGTCTGATGGAACTGGGAGTAGTTTAAATATTGTTGGTGATTTTACTTTAGACCCAAAACAAGGTAATACAATTCAAATTAGTGATCCTCTTGATGGCTCTACACTCGGTTTAGATAATTTAACGGGTAAAATGGCATTTAATAATGCAATTGTAATTGCCCCAAAAGCGAACCAGAATGGTGCTGAAGGGATGGTTAGTTTTAATTCGTCTTTTACATTGAACCCAGATCGTACTACTGATGGTGTTTTTCGTGCGAGAGATATAAACCTATATCCACCGAATACTGGTTCTGGCGCTCGTTTAGGTGAATTGGCAATCACTGGCGGTAGATTAACTAGCCAATTTGGTATTATGCCACGTAATTAAAGTGCATCATCTATTTGGTCTGAAATAGATTGAATAGATGATAAGCTATGTTAATCTATCGGATGTATTTTAAACATTTGTCTACGGATCAGGGCAATGAAAAAAAATAAAAAGCTAGGATGTCTATCGTTACTGCTATTAAGTCCATACTCTATAGCGATGCAACCTATGGATGACCAGAGTCTTGCTACAATGACAGGGCAAGATGGTCTGACTATTCAAGCACAAGCAAATGTTGAGTTTAAGCAGTTATCTATGATAGATAATGATGGTTTGTCATACGGTAGTGGTTCTTCATTGTATACATCGCCTGATTATACTAAAAGGGCTGGTTTAGTGATTGGAGGGCAAACGTCTTCTAGCCCTGTTCGAGTTGTAGGGCTAAATGGTTCTAGTGAAACTATTCTTGGATTCAACGCTGTAATTGATTCAGATGTTGGAACTGTTTTAAATAAAGGCGCTTTCACAAATATTACTTTATCTTTTAAAAGTAATATCACAGGAATTCGTATTTCTCCTTTTTCTGTATATGCTGCTAGTGAAGGTACTCTCTCTGATATCATTAGTAATTCATACAGTAAAAGTACTATCTATGATAGTTCTACATTAAAACCTAAAGCAGGTTTAGTGAAAGAAATAGTAAGAGTTGGTGGTGCAAGTGGGATAGATATCGTTTTTGCCGCTAATAAACCAACAGTAAATATTCAATTAGGTGCAGCACCACAAGGGCATATGGTTATGTTTGGTGGTGCAATAAATTCAATTTGTGGTTCAGGTAGTGGTTGTAATATAGTTGCTGTTTCTGACTATGATGGAAGCAATAATCCATATGGTATCGGTTTTGATTTTCAATTTACGGGTTATAATAATTCACCTTTTGGGCTGACTGGTTTTTATGCTGGTATTGAGGGTAAAAATGGCACAGATTCTGGTGGGTTAGTTTTTGGGAATTCGGGAGTTTCAGACAAATTTAACTTGAGTTTAAATAACGTAATTTTAGGGCAGTCTGGTAGTCCATCTACGACATATCCATCAAGCACTTTTAATGGATTGCCAAATGCTTCAATTGGCAGTATAGGTGCTGTAGGTGCATCAGTTACTAACTTAAAGATGAAAGTTAGTGGGATGTAATGATGTAAGTAAGTTAGTCATTTTATTAAAGCGACCTTAGTCGCTTTTTTTATCAATATACCATTATTAAAAAAGGTCAGCTCTGCTTCAAGTAATTAATAATCTCATCTAGTTGTTTCTCTTTCTTTACTTTTGTCCAAAGCTCTTGGGCCTCTGGATAGGCTTTGGTCATCATACCTAACCATTGTTTATAACGACCGATCATTCCAATTTCAGTTTTGTACTGGCCACTTAAAAAACGTTGCTGGAGTTGCACTAACTTTGACCAAGAAAGGATAGCTTGATCACTATTCTCTCGAATACATAAGGTTAGATCTGGTGTAGTCACAGCACCACGTCCAATCATCAGGTCTTGGCAATGAGACTGTTCTAAACAGGCTTTGGCATCTGTATTATTCCAGATTTCACCGTTGGCAATGACATTAATTTTTAATGCTTCAGTAATCGGCTGGATTTTTTCCCAATAAGCAGGAGGCGTATAGCCATCGGCTTTTGTACGAGCATGTACGGTAAGCCAATTTGCACCAGCGTCTTCTATCGCATGTGCATTATCTAAAGTGTGGTTTTCATCTAGATAGCCCAGACGCATTTTAGCTGAAACGGGTATATGTGCAGGTACAGCATCACGAACTGCTTTAACTAAGAGGTGTACGGTTTCAGGTTCATCCAATAGAACAGAACCGCCACGATGACGATTAACAGTTTTAGCGGGGCAACCAAAATTAAGATCAATTGCTGGAGCACCGAGTTCAACAACTTTCGCGGCATTGGCGGCCAACATCTCTGGATTATTCCCAAGAAACTGTACATGCACAGGTGTGCCAGCCGCTGTCTTTCCCTCATTTTTTAATTCAGGACAAAAACTGTAGTAAATGTGGTCGGGAAGAATGCTGTCAGTAATACGGATAAACTCAGTGACACACCAATCAAAACTGCCAACATGGGTGAGCACATCACGCATAATTGGATCAGTTAAGCCTTCCATTGGAGCGAGCACAAGTTTCACGATGATTATTACCTAATGAAGCGAATACTGCGTTATACGCATTTTCAGATAGGCTGTCTACTAATGTTGGAAAAGTGTTTAAACAGATTTAATTGAAAAATTAACCCATAAGTTGTCATCATCAAAATTTTCAACAAAAAGTTTAATTTTTTGTTGAGGGTACATATTTGATGCACCTAGAACAGATTTACAATCGTTGTAGTCAACGAAACCAAAAAATTCTTCATTATATTGAACGATTACTCCTTGAGGATAAAAACAAACAATTTCGGTTTCGATCATTTCCCCGATTTTGAATTTGTTTTTTAATTCGTTCCACCGCTTTAAATATTTAGATATCGACTGATCCCAGAAATTTAAAAATTCTTCTTTTTTTATTGGAGTCAACATATCTAAGCTTTCTGAGAAATTACCTTCGGGTAAGAAGAAATTAGTTTGCTCTATGCTTAAATTTGTATTTATACATTCTGATGAGTTAACAAATATCGACTTTAAACAATAATATTCCTGATCAAATTCATATAAAGTTATCTCCCCATCTGTATCTATATATTTGTAATATGAATACAAAGTTATTCCTCAAATGGCTAAGTGGTGTTGTTCAACGTCCCAGAATCATTTCTAAAACAAACTTACTACCGATAAAACCAATTGCAAGTAAGATAAAACCTGTAATGGTAAAGCGAATTGCTTTGCGTCCGCGCCAACCGAATTTGTAATGGCCAATTAAAAGCGCACCATATAAAAACCATGAAATAATACTAAAAGCGGTTTTATGAGCAAGATGTTGAGCAAAGAAGTTATCAATTGTAAAAAAGCCAAAGAGAAGTGCAGCAGTAAGTAAGCCAAAACCTGTGATAATTAAATCAAAGAGTACCGATTCCATCACTTGGAATGGTGGAAGTAAGTTAACCCAAATTCGTCTTTTTTGTTTCTTCTTAAGTTCTCTATCTTGAAACCAAAGCAAAACGGAATGAATAGTTGCCATTAGTAAAACAGCATAAGCTGATAAAGAGAGGATGATATGAAGATCTAAACCTAAGCTATGTTGTTCAATGACTTGGTTTGGTTGACTAAAAGCATATCCTAAAATTAAACCAATTGCGGCAACAGGAGTGCCGATTAAATTTAATGGCAAGATTGGTCGAATTAAACTTAAAATTAAACTGAGTGCTAACATCAGCCCCGAAGTGAATGACATCAGGTTAAATACATCATAATTCACGCCAATTGGTGTCATCATATCTTGATAGAGCACAGTACTATGCAGTAGTAGCCCTAGACCAATCATAATCGAATAACACCAAAGATTTGGACTACGTTTTGACATCAAACGTATAAACAAATACCAAAAAGAACTGGTATAGGCTACAAGTGCCAAAATTGTGTAAACCAAGGGGAGACTGATCATGTCAAACCTTTTTCAGGGGGTTGAATAATATTCACTATATAAGATGTAAATTCGCTTCGAACTACAGTATCCTATAGCATCTTACGCATAAATTTTCTATTTTAAGAAAGATTTTTTTGCAACTAGCCATTTTAAGCGGATTTCGCAATGTTTGATACCTTAACAGAACGACTCACACAGAGTTTAAGAAATGTTACTGGCTCAGGGCAGCTGACCGAAGACAATATTAAAGATACCTTACGTGAAGTACGTATGGCACTTCTTGAAGCCGATGTGGCATTACCTGTAACTCGTGAATTCATCGCGAAGGTTAAGGAAGAAGCTCTCGGTCAAGAAGTCATGACTCAGCTTTCTCCAGGTCAGGCATTTGTAAAAATTGTCTATGATGAACTCACCAAAATGATGGGTGAGGCAAATGAGACTCTAGATTTAAGTGCAAAGCCACCTGTCGTGGTTTTACTTGCAGGTTTGCAAGGTGCGGGTAAAACAACAACTGCCGCAAAATTAGCGCGTTTTCTGAAAGAGCGCCAAAAGAAAAAAGTAATGACTGTTTCTGCTGACGTCTATCGTCCAGCCGCAATCAAGCAGTTAGAAACCGTATCCAATGAAGTTGGCGTGGGTTTCATTCCATCGCAAGCATCTGAAAAGCCAATTGATATTGTTAATCGTGCGATTGAACAAGCTAAAATCCAGTTTGCGGATGTTTTAATTGTCGATACCGCAGGACGTCTGCATGTCGATGAAGACATGATGGATGAGATTAAAGAATTACACGCTGCAGTTAAGCCAACAGAGACTCTGTTTGTTGTCGATGCGATGACAGGTCAGGATGCTGCTAATACAGCAAAAGCATTTAACGATGCTTTGGCGTTGACTGGTGTTATTCTCACTAAAACTGATGGTGATGCACGTGGTGGTGCTGCGCTTTCTGTTCGTGCGATTACAGGTAAACCGATCAAGTTCTTGGGTATCGGTGAAAAACTAGATGCACTTGAGCCATTCCATCCAGATCGTGTTGCACAACGTATCTTAGGTATGGGTGACGTACTTTCTTTAGTCGAAGAAGTTGAACGCAAAATCGACAAAGAAAAAGCCGAAAAAATGGCGAAGAAATTGCAGAAAGGCGGAACCTTCAACTTTGAAGATATGCTGATGCAATTTGAGCAAATGAGCAAGATGGGCGGTATGATGGGCTTCTTGGATAAGTTGCCTGGCATGAGTAACTCTGGTATTCAAGATGCGATTGCACAAGCAAATCCTGAAAAGCAAGTGAAAAAAATGGAAGCGATTATTCAATCGATGACCATTAAAGAGCGCCGTAACCCAGATTTGATGAATCCAAGCCGTAAAAAACGTATTGCTGCGGGTTGTGGTATGGACGTTGCTGAAGTGAATAAATTAATTAAGCAACAAGCTCAAATGGCGAAAATGATGAAGAAATTTGCGAATCCGTCAGGAATGAGCAAAATGTTGAAGTCATTAGGTAATATGCAAAAACAATTTGGTGGCGGTAACATGGGACCTTTATTTGGTAGTAATGAACCAAAAAAATAACCTAAAGCTCTCTAGAAAAGGCGCAAATTGCGCCTTTTTACTGAATGCCCAACTGATTGAAGCTGTTCATGCAGGGCATTTTCGCACTAAAGATGGATATTCAATGTTTCCTCAGTTGTTCCAGATACTTCAAACATTGGTTAATGCTGACTTAAGTTGAACGTAATTTTTTAGTCCTTTAAGTAAGAGATCAGATTCAATCAAAGGTCGATGGTGTTGCAGAAATTTGGCAAATATCTCAGCATCTCCGCCTGTTAAAATCAGGTGTTTAGGTGACTGTTGCATAATTTGATCAATGGTACTAATTAGACCTAGCAAGATACCGTGATGCACAGCATCAACCGTGTTGTGTCCTGGTTTCAGATTATCGAATGCAGAATCAGGAATTTTAATACCTTTGGTATTTTGAATCAGTGAATCTCGTTGCAAATATAAATTTGGCAGAATATAACCGCCTAAATGTTGTAACCCTTCTACTAAATCAATGGTCAGCGCTGTACCACAGCCAATCACACAAAAGTTTTGATCAGGTTTTGAAATTGCTAAGACCTGTAACCAACGATCAATCCCGAGTTGACTTGGAACATCATAACCACAACGAAGTCCTGCATAATTAGCATGTACCTGAGCGAAGATAATTGGAATTTCCAAAATATCGAGGATCATTTGAATACGTTGATTATTTTCTGTATCTAAAACAGATGAAATTCCAACCTGACTTAAATTTTGATGTCTAAAATGTTGAATTAAACCTAAGAGTAAATCGGCAGGTGACTGTAAGTGTAATTCGGCAGCATGTTCAAGCACTTGATCATTTTCGGTAATCCAATACTTTAAACGGGTATTACCAATATCCAACCATAGACTTTTCATAAAATGATCACTCCTTAAATGGGTGCGAGGCGTAAACGGCCTTGATAGAAGGCTTGAACATGATCGGTTTTAATGAGTACAGCACCATCATTGGAGATGCCTTGAAAACGCCCTTGAAGCTTACCTTGCGCATGTTCAAACTCAACTTGTTGATTGAGCCATATTGCATGATGGTTAAAGCGTTCAGCTAAATTATAACTGCCATGTTCAAACCATTGAGAAGCCTGTTGAATCGCAGTGTACAGTTCAGCAATCAGTGTTAAACGATCAGTATGAGCTAAACCGAGCATCGTCAGAGAGGTAATTGGCTGATCCGCATTTTCTACAGGGGGTGTGTTCAAGTTAATGCCTACGCCAACAATCGCTTGATGAGGGGAGAGCGGTTCAACCAGAATACCTCCCCATTTTCCTTGAGCACTATATAAATCATTTGGCCATTTAATTTGTAAACTTAGACCTTGTAGGCTTGTCATTTGTAGGATATTTAAAGCAACTTCCAGTGCAAGACGACCATCTAGCGCTGTCTTGCTTTGAATCAGTGTGCTTAAATAAATATTACCTTCAGGAGAAGACCATTGCCGTTGGTGCTGACCTCGACCTTGTGTTTGCAGTGCACTGCAAACTAATCCTGAGCTAATGCCTTTTTGTGCAATTTCACGCATATCATCATTTGTCGATGTTGTCGTCGTTTTGAGCAAGACTATTTCAGGAAATTGATTTTTTGCATTAAGTAATTGCTGAAGCTGGCGAGTTGCTAAATCTTCCATTGTTTTATAAGTAGAGTGGTCATGTGTTTATGGAGTTAATCATATATTTGCTGATTGGCGCAATTGCTGGATTTACTGCAGGTTTGTTTGGTGTTGGCGGTGGATTAATTATTGTACCAATTTTATATATTGTCTTTACTCAAATGCATTATGACCCGAATGTGATCATGCATATAGCTGTGGGGACATCTCTAGCTACAATTATTGTAACATCAATTAGTTCTGTGACTGCTCACCATAAAAAAGGCGCTGTCTTGTGGAATGTATTTCGTAATTTAGCACCAGGTTTGGTTTTGGGGTCTTTCTTCGGTGCAGGTGTGGCGGATTTACTCTCTGGGCAGCATTTACAGTTAATTATTGGTGTATTTGCAGTGTGGATGTCTTATAAAATGTTTAGCGGAGCGCATGCTGTTATTGATCCAAATCGCCACTTACCATCTGCACCATTACAGTTTATTGCTGGTGGTGGAATTGGGGTGGCATCTGCGATATTTGGGATCGGTGGTGGTAGCCTAACGGTACCTTATTTGAACCGTCATGGTGTGGTGATGCAAAAGGCGGTGGCAACTTCAGCGGCGTGTGGATTGCCGATTGCGATTGCTGGTGCAATCGGATTTATGTGGTTTGGTGCAAAAGAACAAATTAATGTGCCAAATACGATTGGTTATGTTCATATTTATGCTTTTCTTGGTATTAGCTCAATGAGCTTTATTACCGCTAAACTGGGAGCAAAAGTAGCACATCGCTTATCATCTGCGATGTTAAAAAAATCTTTTGCAGGCTTATTAGTTGTTGTTGGCTGCTACTTTATTTATAAAGGTTTAATTTAAGTTATCAGCCCATAATGTACTTCAATATTTGCGATCAGCGTCTCTACCAATAGCAAAACATCATCCTGTTGCCGTGCATCGATGAAAAACAGAGGATAATTAACGCCTTGTGTTGCAAGCCAATCTCGGTACATCGAAAGCGTTCTTTCTGGTTTTTGATCAATATGAGTAATCGCAATCACAATATTATCGCCAAATGGTTTGAACGCTTCTACATACTGAGCTAGATCGAGTAGTGGATTTTCTGTGGCGTGGTCAATCATGACAATCGTACCAATTGCACCTTTGCAAATTACAGCCCAAATAAACTCAAAACGTTCTTGTCCAGGCGTCCCGTATAACCCGACTTTGACGCCATCATCTAAAGTAATCTCACCATAATCGATACCGACAGTGGTGAGCATTTTTTCATGCGATTCAAGATCAGTATTTAAAGCCTCGGTGCTGAGTACATCAATTTCCGAGAGGGCCTTTATCGCACTGGATTTACCTGACCCCATAGTTCCACCAAAGACAATTTTATATTGTTGTATAATCATAGAGTTATCCTAGGTTAGAAGCCTAAACGGTTACGTAATCGACCAAACAATTTTTTCATGAAATTTTGTTCAGTCATATTTTGATTATTTTGCGGATGATAGTTGGCTTGATGATCTTTGATAATTTTGCCGTAATTTGCACCTAAACTTGCTGCAACAAATTGTTTGACACGCTGTTCAGGTAATTTTAATTGGCTGGCTACAACTGAAATTTCAGCCCCTTTAGCAAAACAAGCAGCCATACGTAAAATATCTTGGCGCTCAATTTTATTTATTGGTTGTGGCCAAATCTCTAAATAGAAACTTGATGCAGAGGGGGGGCAAAGTTCATTAAAATCTTTTGATGCCCAAAGTAAATTCCATAACCATTGTTTTAAATCTTGTTGTGGAGTCTCTGTGATCCAAAGTTGGTCATTTTGTGTGGCGTAGGTGTAATTTAAGCTTGGATCTGTATGTAATGTTTGTAGCATCGGATTTTGCCAAACCCATTCGTTACGAGGGTCTGCAATTGCAATTAAACCATTGTGATCAAACAACTGAATTTTGCCATTTTTAGGATTGAGGATTTGTTGTAGAACTTCCCCGATTTGTTTCCGATGAATTGTAGTATTCGTTGCTTGAGGTGGGGATACTTTCTCTATCGCAGCATTTTTAGCTAAGCGCTCATTTAGCCATTGATGTAGTGAGTGAAGATGATTCAATGGTAGATATAGAGTGTCATCTTCGATTGAACTATTTTTATCAGGATTATTGGCAATTTGTAGAACATTAATATGGTTATTTTGGATTAAGCTTGTGATATTCGGTGAATCAAAAAAGATATGATTGATCATCAAAATATCGAGATGTGGTTCAGCAATATTGCTCCAATTGACTTGGATATGACTAGGAATAGCATTTTGTATATGTTCTTTTAATTCATTCAATGTTCTGAGACTGAGCCCAAAAATTGCGATATTAACAGCTTGATCAAGACCCATAATGCTACTCATAATTGCTGAGCAATTCAGTAAAATTAATAAAAACGTGCTTTTATTTGTGGAATATATTATTTTATGTGATTAATATCAATAAATTTTTGATAAATAAATTAATTTTCAGATATTCGGTTAGCTCAATTTCGTAAGCTTAACTCATTGATCTTAAACATAAGAAATTTAAATTTTTAACCAAATATTTCCTTAAAATATTGTTTTTATCTTTCGATTGACTTAAAAAGCAATAAAATTGTTAGACAATGATATAGAATTTATGCAGTGAGATCAGTTAAAACAAAAAAGCGCAAATAGCATTGGAATATGCGTATAACAACGATAGCGAGGGGATCATGAATCTCGAAGAGGCTGATAGTCTTTCTGAACAGATTGCAAAATATATTAGTGAACAAATTATTAGTGGTGAGCTGGTTGAGGGAGAGCGTATTCAAGAGCTACGTATTGCGAAAGAATTAGATGTGAGTCGAGGTTCTGTTCGTGAAGCTTTACTACTACTAGAACGTACTTATTTAATTGAAATTTTCCCAAGACGTGGTGCAATTGTTTCTGAAATGTCAGCTCAACAAGTTAAAGCTTTGTTTGATACCAATGTCATGGTACTTGGGCATATTGTGCAACGAATTAGTGAGACTTGGAGAGTTAACGAGGCTGAACAGCTACAGACCTTATTAGATCAACTGGTTGAATTTGTACGTGCTGGGGACATTGAAAAATTCTACGATTCGATTTTTAAATATTTAGCAGATCAGCATGATATGGTGGCCAATCCCTATTTAATGCAATTTTATAAAGAACTGTTGCCTTCGTTACGTCGTAGCTACTTTTTAACCTTAAATACTTCACGTCGTGAATTACAGGAATCTTTTACTCTGTTTAAGTTAGTGATTGATGCTATTTTGATCCGAAAATCACAACAAGCCGCTTTATTTATGGAAGATTTTTGTCGACACTTACGTAACCTTGTGTTGGAATCTCTGACACGTATGAAACAGATTGAATTGGCTTGGGCTAGACGCTCACGCCGCTAGTTAGGGCAGTATGCGTTTAAGCAGTTTAAAACTTTCAGGCTTTAAATCTTTTGCCGATAGTACTACATTACATTTCAAAGCAAACCGTACTGCGGTGGTTGGACCGAACGGTTGCGGTAAATCAAATGTCATCGATGCTATTCGTTGGGTGATGGGTGAATCCAATGCACGTCAGTTGCGCGGCGGTAGTATGCAGGATGTCATTTTTACCGGAACAGCCAAACGTAAACCTGTCGGGGTTGCCAGTGTCGAACTTCGTTTTGATAATACTTATGGTAAATTAGGCGGTGCTTATAATGCTTATAGCGAGCTGGCCGTCCGTCGCCAAGTTACACGTGAAGGTAAGTCTGAATATTTCTTAAATGGCACGCGTTGTCGTCGTCGTGATATCACCGATATTTTTCTAGGAACGGGTCTAGGACCACGTTCTTATGCAGTCATTGAACAGGGTATGATCAATCGTTTGGTTGATGCTAAACCTGAAGAAATGCGAGTGTTTATTGAAGAAGCTGCTGGCGTATCTCGCTATCAAGCACGTCGTCGTGAGACTTTGCAGCATTTAGAACATACTGAGCAAAACTTAGCGCGTTTAGAAGATATAGCTGCTGAATTAAAATCCCAACTTAGAAGTTTAAAGCGCCAGTCTGAAGCCGCAATTCAATATAAGACCTTAGAAGAGCAAATTCGAACTTTAAAAATTGAAATCCTTTCGTTCCAAGCGAATCAAAGTCAGAAATTACAGCAAGAATATACGGTTGAAATGACTGCACTGGGCGAAAATTTTAAACTGGTTCGTTCTGAATCTCAAACCATTGAACATGATCTTGAAGCCACCAGTGCTTTATTCCAGCGTTTAATTCAGCAGTCTTCGCCTTTACAGCATGAATGGCAACAGGCTGAGAAAAAACTGTCTGAATTAAAAATGACCTTGGAACAAAAACAGAGTTTATTCCAGCAAAACAGCAGTAGTTTGGTTCAACTTGAACAGCAAAAATTACAAACCAAAGAGCGTTTACAATTATCAGAGTTACAGGTCGAAACTTTAACAACTCAATTTGATGAGCAAAACGAAAGCTTACTTGCTTTAGAACAGCAGACACAAACGGCTGAGCAAAATTTTAGCGATGTTCAAGCACAACATAAGCAAGCACAACAGCAATTTGAACAACTGAAAATCCAAGTCGATCAGCAACAACAAAAAAAATTGCAGATGGCAGCGCAAATTGAGCAGTTGGGTAAGAATGTGCTACGGATTGAGCAGCAAAAGCAGACTTTGCAAACACAAACCACTCAGATTCGTGCTCAGGTTCAGGATGATGAACAGGCGCAGTTAGAACAATTGCAACAGCAACTGCAACAGGAAATTATTGCGTTAGAAACTACGATTGAACAATTACAGCAGGATGTTCAGACTAAGCAAGATCAACAACAGTCGAACAAAATAGATCTGCAAAGCCTGAAAACTGAAATTCAGGTTTTATTGGCTGAACAAAAAAACCTGAATCAGTTTGTCGCAAAGCAAAGCCCGAAGCAGGATCAACATGCAGTTCGATTGATGCAAAGCCTACGTTTAAGCGCTCAAGCTAAAGCGCATGCTAGCATTATTGAGAAGTTCTTAGCTAAGTGGCTGCAAGCGCAGTTGATTGGGAATGAGCAAGCCTTCCAAGAGGGTATCGCACGGCAGTTAAAATCATCACGACAGCAGCCTATTCAAGTTGCAGAGCTGACTTGTTTGAGTGAATGGATCGAGGCACCACAATCTTCTTTATGGACAAATGTCGCCGTTGCAGAAGATTTAGCTACAGCTTTGCGATATCAAGCGGATCTCCAGCAAGCACAATCTATTCTGACGCTTGATGGTTATCATGTCGGCTCAGACTGGGTGATTGCACTGCACTATGATGAAGACAGTCAAACTGCGCAGGGGATGCTCAGTCATCAGGTGCGTTTAGAGGAAATTCAACAGCAGCTGGCGCAGAAACAACCCCAGTTGCTTGATTTGGAAAACCAGTTTTTCCAACAACAGCAAAGCCTGCAACAGCAACAACAAATCTTGCAGCAACAGCAGCAAAGTGTGAAACAAAAGCAAAAAGAGTTGCAGCAACTGGATGTGCAGATTGCCAAGCTACAAAGTACCGCACAGGCTTTTGTGCTGCAACAGCAGCAACTGACAGAGCAACTTAAACAACTGGATGTGCAGCTTGAAGAAGATGCCATGCAGCGTGATGATCTGGAAATTGACTTACATGCATTGGCACTCAAACTCGAAGCAGTATTGCCAAATTATAAAACCTTGCAGTTTCAGGTGGAAAACTTGAATGAGCAGTTGGATGAGCAACAACAGCAGTTGACTCAACAACAACAGCAGCGTGAAGCTTTACGCCGCCAGACCTCGCAAGCCAATCAGCAAATTGAGCTATTGGAAAAAGATATCTCGTTCCTGAAAACACAATATCGTCAAATCATCGAACAAATTGAGCAGGCCAAGAAGTTTGTTGATCCGATTCAGCTTGAGCTGCCGAACTTGGAGTCTGAATTTCACGAGCAATTTCAGCAAACAGAAAAGCTGCAAAAAAATTGGAATGAGTGGCAACTTGAACTCAATCAAGTCCAAGAGAAACAGCAACAACTCACGGAACAACGTCATCAAGCTCAACAGAAAGACGAGCAGGTGCGTGAGCAGTTAGAGCAAAAGCGTTTGGCTTGGCAAGCTGCTAAATCAGATCGTGAACATTATCTGGAACAGCTGAAAGAATTAAATGCGGAAGCTTTATCTGATCTGTCGATAGAAATGAAAGATCATCAGCAAAAACTGGAAAAAGCGCAGCAGCAATTCGAGAAAATCGGTGCTGTGAATTTAGCGGCTTCACAAGAATACGAAGAAGTGTCACAGCGTTTTGATGAGCTGAGTCATCAGATGCAGGATCTACAAAATACGGTTGATCAGCTTAAAGATGCGATGAAAAGTATTGATCAGGAAACGCGTAAGTTGTTTATGACCACTTTTGATCAGGTTAATCAAGAGTTACAACTGCTATTTCCAAAGGTATTTGGTGGTGGTGAAGCGACTTTAAGCCTTGAAGATGATTGGCAGTCTGGGGTAAAACTGATGGCACGTCCGCCAGGTAAACGTAACAGTTCTCTGGCATTATTGTCAGGTGGTGAAAAGACCTTAACTGCTCTGGCTTTAGTATTTGCGATCTTTAGGTTAAATCCAGCACCTTTCTGTGTATTAGATGAAGTTGATGCACCACTTGATGATGCCAACGTACAGCGGTATTGTAATTTGGTAAAAGAGCTTTCTGAACAAGTGCAATTCATTTACATTACACATAACAAATTGGCGATGACAATGGCAACTGATTTACTGGGAGTGACCATGCCAGAGCCGGGCACATCAAAATTAGTGACTGTCGATTTAGAACAGGCAAAAGAATACGGGTTAGTTGCGGAGTCCTAATATGGAAATGAATACAATAATAGGCATTGTTATCGCCGTTGTGATTATGCTCGTTGGTTTGATCATGATTTTAAGAAAACCAAAACCAGTTGAGCCTTCATTAGAAGCAGATCTTCATGTTAACCCTGAAAGTCAGCAACCTGTGATTCCTCGTCATGTGCGAGATCAACTCCTACAAAGCAATGTCGCCGCTACAGTTGAACGCGTTGAACCAAGTTTTAACACGGCACCGATTGAAGCAAAAGCGCCAGTTGAAACAACTGCTGCAAAAAATATTGTAAAAGCGAGTGAAACTGATGTTGTGATTGAACCTGAGCCAGTCGTTGAGTTCACTAGGAGTGCAAATAAACAAGAGACAATTCCTGAATCGCAGTCTCAAGATGAAGTTGAAGCACTTTTAGCAACGCCAGAAAAAGCTGAGGATGAGAAAGCTGAAACAGAGCTTAGCTTAAACCCAAATATTGCAACTGTTGAAATTGAAGAATTTGATGGTGAAAGCAATATTCTGGATGTGCATCTGCATGAGCAGCAACGCTGTGATGATGAAAGTGCATTGGCGACTGCTGAACAGATCATTGCCCTTAATGTTTATCCAAACCCACGCCGTGCTTTGTCTGGTGATAAAGCTCTCAAAGTATTGTTGAAATACGGTCTGCGTTTTGGAGAGATGTCTTGCTTCCATCGTTATGAAAATACCGATGAGCCAAGTGCCCTCATGTTTTCGGTATTGCGTGTGACGGATCATGGACCTGCTGGTTTTGATTTGGAAAGTTTGTCGGGAGAACAAGTACAGGGATTAGCTTTCTTCCTTGCCTTGCCAAATAGCAAGGCCGTGACAGGCTATGACATGATGACCAGTATCGCAGGCTTAATTGCGCGTGAGATTGATGGTAAAGTTTACGATGAAAACAATCTTGAATTCACGCCGCAGTTGAAAGAACATTGGCGTCATCATGTGATTGATTATCGTCCAAATCAAGCAACCGTCTAATGAATCTTTTATAATAAATTTAGTAAAAATTATAGGGCGGTTTTTCCGCCCTTTTATATGGTGAAATTTAAATGGAACACAACTCGGTTATTGAGCAAATGCGTCAGTTAATTCAACTGATTGCAAAACATAATCATGCTTATTATGTGATGGATCAACCTTCCATTTCTGATAGTGAATATGACCATTTATTTCATCAACTGAAAGCCTTAGAACAACAACATCCAGAATGTATTCAGGCAGATACCCCGACCAATAAAGTCGGTGGTCAAGCGTTGTCAAAATTTGAAAGCGTGACTCATGCAGTGCCGATGCTGTCTTTAGGTAATGTCTTTAATCAGGAAGACTTGTTTGCTTTTGCTCGCCGTATTGATGAGCGTTTACCTAATCAAAAAGTTCAATATGAAGTTGAACTCAAGCTTGACGGTTTGGCGATTTCCTTGTGGTATGAAAATGGTGTATTGGTTCGTGGGGTCACTCGTGGCGATGGTGAGACAGGTGAAGACATTACTCAAAATGTTAAAACCATTCGTAACCTGCCCAAAGTATTATCCAGTCAGCATCAAACCATTCCAGAGTTTCTTGAGGTGCGTGGTGAAGTGCTGATGCCAAAGCAAGGCTTTGAAAAACTCAATGCCGATCAAGAAGCGAAAGGCGAGAAGACTTTTGCGAATCCACGGAATGCCGCAGCAGGAAGTCTAAGGCAGCTTGATCCAAATATCGCAGCCTCACGTCCATTGGCGTTCTATGCTTATGGGATTGCGCAGTGTGTCCCAAATCATGGTTTGGCTACGATGCACGATAGTTTGCATTGGCTGACCAAATTTGGTTTTGAAATTGCTGAACGTCAATTCTTGTGTGCTTCGATTGAAGAAGTTCAACAGCGTTATGAACAAATCCAACAAGAGCGCCCAGATCTTAAAGTCGAAATTGATGGTATGGTGATTAAGGTGGACAGCCTTAAACAACAACAACAACTCGGCTTCCTGAGTCGTGAACCTCGTTGGGCAACAGCTTATAAATTCCCAGCACAAGCCGCTTTAACCAAAGTTGAGAATATTGACTGGCAAGTGGGACGTACTGGAACACTTACCCCAGTTGCGCGTTTAGCCCCTGTATTTGTGGGAGGCGTTACCGTATCCAATGTGACTTTACACAATATTGGTGAAATCCATCGTTTAGATGTACGTGTAGGCGATACTGTCAGCGTCTATCGTACTGGCGATGTGATTCCAAAAGTTGAAAAAGTTTGGGCTGAGTTTCGACCTGCCGATGCAGAGATGGTTCATCTTCCGACCAATTGTCCAGTCTGTGATTCACCTGTAGTGATGCCAGAAGGTGAGGCATTGGCACGTTGTTCAGGTGGCCTGTATTGTGCAGCACAACGGATTGAAGCCATTCGTCACTTTGTATCCCGTAAAGCGCTGGATATCGAGGGCTTGGGGGATCGTTGGGTAGAGTCGTTATTACATCTCGATTTACTCAAAGATGTCGCTGATATTTATCATTTGCATGAACATCGTGACACCTTATTGACCATCGAGAAAATGGGTGAAAAATCCGTTCAAAATCTGATTGATGCAATCGAAGCAAGTAAGAAAACTACCTTGGCACGTTTTATTTATGGCTTAGGTATTCGTGGTGTCGGTGAAACTACAGCACGCATGTTAGCCAATACTTTCCAAACTTTGGATGCTTTGAAAGTAGCCGATGTTGAAGCACTTAAGAAAACGCCAGATGTCGGTGATATTACAGCAGAGTGGATTGCAGACTTTTTCCAAGCACCACATAACATTGAAGTACTCGATCGTTTATTGGCAGCAGGTATTCATTGGGATGCACCAACTGCACCAACACGTCAACCATTGAATGGTGAGAGTTGGGTGGTGACGGGTACACTGGAAACCATGGGACGTGATGAGGCGACACAAAAGTTACAAGCTTTGGGTGCACGTGTCAGTGGTAGTGTTTCCAGTAAAACCAAATGTGTCGTTGCTGGCGAGAAAGCAGGAAGTAAGCTAGATAAAGCACAGAAACTGGACATTCGGGTGATGAATGAACAAGAATTTTTGGCATTTTTAGCGCAGTATGAAAATTAATTTCTTTCTTCTCAAGTTAATTTAAAGTTGATCCTTGAGAAGAAAAAGGCGGCATATTGATGCCGCCTTTTAATGTGTTAAATATATTTTTTAACAATGCCATCATCAAGTAACTGCTGGAAATGCTCACAGACACTTTCCCGAATATCACGATATTGAATACCAAGCTCATTCACACTACGCTTTGAATTAAAGTAGATTGGATATCCCATATTGAGTTTTACAAATTGGCGTGAATGACCAAATACTGGTGCGATCAAGGAAAAAGCTGCTTTAGGCACGGTAAAATGTGGGAAAGGGTATCTGTAGCCAAATTTTTGCGTTAATGCCTTACCCATTTCGAGTAAGCTTAAAGTTCCACCACACACGATATAGCGCCCTTTTGCTGCTGGATTGAGTGCCGCAGCCACATGTGCATCGGCAACGTCACGAACATCTACGATTCCATTCCACATTGGCGGCACACCAAATAAGGTCGTACCATTCCCGAATTGTTGTAATACTTCGATACTGCCTGATTGACTAGCATCAGTGAGTGATGGCCCCATCACCAGTGCAGGGTTAATACAGACTAGACTCCAACGATTTTGTTGCTCGGCCATTTCCCAAGCTTTGCGTTCAGCCGCGACTTTTGAATATGGATAGGGTTGGTGCGTTTCACTACTCGTATTGTTCCAGTGGCTTTCATCAAACTCATTATTCGCGGTATTTTGAATCTCAATCGCATCGCCATAGGTTGAGGCAATGCTTGAAGTGAGAACCACACGTTTGACTGATTCTGTACGATTTACACTATCTAAGACATTTTCTGTGCCTTTAACTGCAGGTTCAATAATGTCTTTGACGGCATCTTTATAGTTAGTGACTACAAAAGGTGATGCAGTATGAATAACAACTTCACAACCTTGCATAGCTTCATCAAAGGAATTTGGTTCGAGTAAATCTGCTTGGTAAAACTGGATTTGTCCTGATGATTTATCTGCTAGATCATACAGGTGCTGAATTTTATTTTTCTTAGATGGATCTCGAACCGTGGCATGAACGCTATAACCCTGATTCAACAGGCGTTCGATAATCCAGCTCGCAATATAACCCGTTGCACCCGTGACCAGAATTGGCTTACTTTTATCCATTTTATTTCCGCATTGTGTTTTTGTGATTGATGTTATTTACCGAATTTTGTATAAACAAACAACAGCCGAGCAGTCATTTTTTAATCTTTCTTGATCAAAATTGCAGTGGAATAAGAAGCATTGCGAATCGTTACAAAAAATCAAACAAATGATTTTCAATAAAATTATCTATTTTAAAAGGTTAAAATGATATGCAAATGCTTCTTTTATTTAGATAAATTAGGCGAATTAAAACTGTAAATGCGTATGTTTCTCATTTTAATTTGATAAAAATCATAAACTTACACAATTTAATTTTGCAAATATGATTTAAGTTCACCATAATATTATTATTCGATAGGAGTAAATATTATGCGTGGCAATCCAGAAGTCATCGACTATTTAAATATGCTCATTGGCGGTGAATTGGCTGCTCGTGATCAATATTTAATTCATTCAAGAATGTATGAAGATTGGGGCTTAAGTAAAATTTACGAGCGTATTGATCATGAAATGCAAGAAGAAGCTTCACATGCTGATGCAATCATTCGCCGTGTCTTATTTTTGGGTGCTCAACCGAATATGAATCGTGAAGACATCAATGTGGGTACAGATGTCGTAAGTTGTTTAAAAGCTGATTTAGCACTTGAATATCATGTGCGTGAAAAACTAGCGACAGGCATTAAGCTTTGTGAAGATAAAGGTGATTACATTAGTCGTGATATGTTGCGTCAGCAGCTTTCTGACACAGAAGAAGATCATACGTATTGGTTAGAAAAACAATTGCGTTTAATTGAATTAATTGGTTTGCAAAATTATATTCAATCGCAAATTTAAACTTTATTTGTCATAAAAAACTCAGCTAACCAAGCTGAGTTTTTTATTTATGAATTATTTTTTAGTTTGGGCTTCTTTTAAATCTTTTAATACTTGATCAGCATGCGTTTGCGTATTCACACTTGTGTAGTGATACATAATTGCACTTTGAGGATTAATCAAGAAACTCTCACGTTTGGCAATTTTTGTAATCCCGAGGTTTCTGACAATACCAAATTTTCCAGCAAGTTCGCCTTTTTCATCTGCCAAAATTGGGAAAGGTAAACCGAGCTTTTGTGAAAACTTTTGATGTGATGCAACATCGTCTAAGCTAACACCCAAAACTACTGCATTCGACTTTAAGAATTGGGGATAAAGTGATTTAAATTGATTCGCTTCTTGAGTACATCCCGCAGTGTCATCTTTAGGGTAGAAATAAAGTACAATCCACTTGCCTTTATATTGGTTTAAAGTGTGCCATTTGCCACTTTGATCTTGTAGTTTAAAATCTGGTGCAGACTGTCCAACCCATTCTTTTTGAGCTGTATTTTGCTTAGAAAAAATAGAAGTTTGCGCTGTACTAAGGCTAGGGATACCAAGTAAAAAAAACAAACTGCATAAAATAATAACTTTGGACTTTATCGTATTCATCATGTTGATCTCAAAGTGTAATAGACTCTACTTTAGCAAATTTCGAAATCATATGGGTTAGAAAATTCTTTAAAGAATTTTGATCCGTTTTATGGTGTCTTTTGAGCAAAGCATTATGAAAGGAATTGATTAGGAAAATAATGACTCGTATAAATCGGAGAGTATACTGCATTCAACTTTTTGGAATTGAGCAAGTGCGTGACTTATAGGATTCTACTCATCACAGGATGGGGCGGTGGAGCAGAATTATTAAAGCCATTACATGAGGCTTTAGAACAAAAGGGATATAGTGTTGAGCGGATTAATATTTTTAATCTCTTGAATGATGACGTTTTACAACAGCATGTCGAACTTGCCGTGAAGTTTGATGTGATTATTGGATGGTCGCTTGGCGGACAACTGGCAACAATCTTGGTCAATCAAATACAACAACAATATGCTGAACAGAAAGTTTTAATCACTTTAGCGTCGAATCCATGTTTTGTTGCTCAAGCAGATTGGATGACTGCCATGCCTGTTGAAAGCTTTATGCAATTTAAACAATCATTTGAACAGGATGCCATTACCACGCTAAAACGGTTTGGTTTATTGGTGTGTCAGGGTGCAAGTTCTGCAAAGAAAGATTTCATAGCTATGCAGAAATTGATTCGTCCACAACCGATTGCATTGCTTAGGGACGGGTTACAGTTGCTAGAGCAATTAAACTTGGTTAAGTTGTATGAAAATTATCAAGGTAGGCAGTTGCATGTCTTTGCCGAGTATGATGCTTTAGTTCCTTACCAAGTTATGCAAAAAACTAAAGATTTAGCTGCAAATAATTCATCTATCGTTTCTGTTGAAGGTGTTTCACATGGCTTTCCATGCTTTATGGTAGAGCAGACTGTGCAAATAATTGAAGATTTTATTCAATAGACGGTTTAATCTTGCTTGAATTGAGAGTTCTCGCAATTTATTTTAGATTTTGACAAGTTTAAGATAAAAAGCTGTTGAGATTTATTGAACGTTCTAATCATTATTGAAATTTACTTTTAATATTCGCTATCGTGGAGGCGACATGGATGTCGCCGTTAGGCTGTGGCATCAAGGATGTGCCATCAGCCTAACAAAAGATTTTTGCTTACTTTTCATCTTTGAAAAGTAAGTACAGCTGAAGGCTTAGCCTGAAATTGGGTGAGTACTCGGAATGACACTGTACAGCACATCGTTAAATATTGAATTTACAGAGGTAAAGGATGACAGACCCATTTGATTTAGAGCATATATGGCATCCCTATACTTCGATGTTAAATCCACTGCCAACTTTTAAAGTGAAACGTGCCTATGGTGCGACCATCGAACTAGAAGATGGGCGAACTTTGGTTGATGGCATGTCGTCATGGTGGTGTGCGATTCATGGCTATAACCATCCAGAACTAAACAAGGCAGTTGCTGACCAATTGCAAAACATGGCGCATATCATGTTTGGTGGTTTGACCCATGAACCTGCAATTGAATTGGGTAAACTCTTATTAAAAATTACGCCGCCGAGTTTAGATAAAATTTTCTATGCAGATTCAGGTTCAGTTGCTGTAGAAGTGGCCTTAAAAATGGCCGTGCAATATTGGGCTGCGTTGAATCAACCCGCGAAAACCAATTTTATTACCACCCGTTCTGGCTATCATGGCGATACATGGAATGCGATGTCGGTATGTGATCCAGTCACGGGGATGCATCAGATTTTTGGTACAAGTTTACCGAATCGAATTTTTGTACCCGCACCACAAAGTCGCTTTGATGGTGAATGGAATCCACACGATATTCAGCAACTCAAACAGCAGATTGAACAGCATCATCACACTATTGCAGCACTGATTATCGAGCCGATTGTACAAGGTGCAGGTGGCATGCGTTTTTATCATCCTGAGTATTTACGCCAAGCCAAGGCTTTATGTGAACAATACAATTTATTGTTAATTTTCGATGAGATTGCCACGGGTTTTGGGCGCACAGGCAAAATGTTTGCTTGGGAACATGCCCAAGTGGAACCAGATATTATGTGTATTGGCAAAGGTTTAACGGGCGGTTATATGACGCTGTCTGCGACCTTGACCAGCAAGCAAGTGGCTGAAAGCATTAGTCGTGGTGAAGCGGGTGTGTTTATGCACGGCCCAACCTTTATGGCGAATCCGCTGGCCTGTGCAGTAGCATTAAGAAGTACCCAACTATTGGTTGAGCAAGATTGGCAAGCCAATATTCAACGAATTGAAAAGATTCTTGCTGAACAATTAACGGATTTAGCTCAGCTCGATCATGTTGCGGATGTACGGGTTTTAGGGGCGATTGGTGTGGTTGAATTAACCAGCAATCTCGATATGAAAACCTTGCAGCAACAGTTTGTTGAACGGGGTATTTGGGTACGACCATTTGGAAAATTGGTCTATGTAATGCCGCCGTATGTGATCACAGATGACGAACTCCATTATTTATTAGCACAGATGAGTGAAGTGGTCAAAAATATGCAAGGAGCAAATGCCAATGTCCTTGCTTGATCATTATGCTGAGCAGCTTGACAACCTTAAACAGCAAGGTAATTTCCGTCAATTTACTGTAAATCAACAGCAGGGAAAATGGATCACGATTCAAGATCGAACCATGTTGAATCTGGCATCCAATGATTATTTAGGCTTGGCCGCTGACTTAAATTTAAGAGAAGAATTTCTTGGTACGCTGAAAATTGAACGAGCGCTCTTTAGTTCATCTTCTTCACGCTTACTGACGGGTAATTTTGCAGAATATGAACTATTTGAAAATAGCCTAAGCATAGCCTTTGGTCGTGCAGCTTTACTTTTCAATAGCGGCTACCACATGAATATCGGTATTTTGCCAGCCTTATGTGATAGCAAAACCGTGATTCTAGCCGATAAACTGGTACATGCCAGTATGATTGATGGTATTCGTCTATCGAATGCTCAATATGTGCGTTATCGCCATAATGATTTGCAGCATCTGGAACAGTTATTGCAAAAGTATCATCAAGATGAACAAGTTGAACGCATTATTGTGGTGACTGAAAGTATTTTTAGTATGGATGGCGACGAAACGGATTTAGCTGCATTGGCGCAGTTAAAGCAGCGCTTTGCCAAAACCATGTTGTATGTCGATGAAGCACATGCGATTGGGGTTAGGGGAGAGCAAGGTTTGGGTTGTGCTGAACAATATGACGTATTGGATCAGATTGATTTCTTGGTGGGAACCTTTGGCAAAGCAATTGCCTCAGTGGGCGGTTATATCATTTGTGATTCGATTATCCGTGATTATCTGATCAATAAAATGCGTCCATTGATTTTTAGTACCGCATTGCCACCGATCTCAATGGCATGGTCAGATTTTATTTTTAATAAAGTATTGAGCATGCAGCAACAGCGTCAGCACTTGGCCGAGATCAGTCAGTATTTACAGCAAGCGGTAATTGCAAAAGGTTTTTCAAGCCCATCGAGCAGTCATATCATTCCAGTTATCGTAGGTGAAAGCCAAGCGGCCATTGAAAAAGCACGCTATGTACAACAACAAGGTTTTTATGCTATGCCAGTACGCCCACCAACAGTGCCACAAAATAGTTCACGCCTGCGAATTTCATTAACCTCTTTGGTGCAAAAAAATGAATTGCAACAACTAGTGGAGTGTTTGTGAGTATTAATAAAGCACTGGTTGCCCAACGTTTTGCCAAAGCAGGGCAAAGCTATGTCGAGCATGCTGTGGTACAGAAACAGATTAGTGCACAATTATTTAAATACCTTAAAGTGTATTGTCCGCAGAACTTAGCCTCTGTGCTTGAGATTGGCTGCGGTTCGGGTAATTTAACTCACTTATTTCATTCTTATTTTCAAGCTGATCAACTATTTTTAAATGATCTTTATGAGGATGTAGATCAGCATTTTTCAACGATTGAAAATATAGCTTGGTTGATCGGAGATATTGAGCAGCTTGAATTACCATCAGAATTGGATGCGATGATTTCAAGTTCAGCTTTGCAATGGATGACTGATCTACCTACGTTATTGCACCGAATTCATGATGCTTTAAAACCCAATGCATATTTCGGTTTTTCCACTTTTGGGTCAGATAATCTCACTGAAATTAAGCACTTGACAGGGCAAGGCTTAAATTATATTAGCTTAGAGTTTTTAAAACGACAGCTTGAACAGCAAAACTTTGAAGTGCTGTTCATTGAGCAAGAAGTGAAGCAGATTTATTTTGATCATCCAAAATCGGTATTGCAGCATTTAAAAGCGACAGGCGTGACCGCAACAGCAAAATCGCATCGTTGGACTAAGCAATCCTTGCAGCAGTTTTATTTAGATTATCAACAGTTTTATGGTGAGCAGGGTTTTAGCCTGACTTATCACCCGATCTATGTGATTGCGCGGAGAATAGCATGAGTGCAGCAATTTATTTTGTCAGCGGTATTGATACTGAAATTGGTAAAACTTATGCCACAGGTTATCTTGCCAAACTTTGGACCGAACAAGGGCAGCGTGTTATCACCCAGAAGTTGGTGCAAACTGGTAATGTCGATGTGTCTGAAGACATTGAAAAACATCGTGAAATTATGGGCAGTGGTTGGTTTCAGGAAGATCATGAAAAATTGACTATGCCTGAAATTTTTACTTATCCAGCTTCGCCACATTTAGCCACGCGTTTGGATGGGCGTGATTTAGATTTTGCAAAGATCGAAGCTGCAACTAAAGAGCTTGCTCAGCGTTTTGATGTGGTGCTATTAGAAGGTGCTGGTGGATTGATGGTGCCTTTAACCACAGAGTTGTTGACCATTGATTATATTGCTCAACATCAATTTCCTGTGATTTTAGTGACTTCAGGACGTTTGGGCAGTATCAATCATACTTTATTGAGTTTAGAGGCATTAAAGCAGCGTGATTTGAATTTGCATGCTTTGGTGTATAACTTAAAGGATGAGTCAAAAGATCCACTTATTTCAAAAGATACCGCAGATTATTTAAAAGCTTATTTGACAAAGCATTTTCCAGAAGCAGAATGGATTGAGTTGGAAAAATTTAACTAACTTTAGATATTTATTGTCTAGTAAATATCTGTGATCGTGGAGGGCGGCAAGGATGCCGCCAAGTTAGAGTGCTTTGCGCTGCTTTCAAAGCCTTGCTTTGAAATTGCTCAGGACGTACTGTCAGTCTAACAAAAGATTTTTGTTACTTTTTATCTTTGAAAAGTAAGATGATATTCCTGTAATTAGATGATAGATCGAGAAGACTCAGCTAAGATTATTTTCAGGTTTAGTTTCTAAGGAAATCATAATGAATAAAAAGAATTTTATTTATATAACCCTCTGCCTGTCAGGTTTAATCTCGACAACTCATGCTGCTGTACCCACAGATAAAACCATCATCAGTTGGATCACCAACTTACAAGATTCAAATGCCAATCCACCGCAAGCGATTCTGATTGACCATACTGAAAAAGTGAAACTGGTTTCAGGGGAAGAGGCCTATTTATCAGGTGTGAGTTTTGACAATGCAGGACGTAATTTTTGGGCTGGTTATGTATTAACCCGTCCAAAATTAAAACAGGCTCGAATCTTAAAAGAGTTTGGTGGCCAATCAAATAGCTTTAAAGTGCATTCAACCGTTTATAAAGGCAAACCGATTCAACTGATCGAAATTGAAAGTGCTGGTTCAGGGCAGGGCACAGTCGAGTCGAGTAAAAGCTTAGTTTATTTCACGCAGTGGAGGAATCTTCTTATGACGGTCGCTACGATGAAAAACTGGGCGCAGAAGATTGCCGTACTGGCCGAGACAATTCGGGTTATTTAAATGTGATGCCTTATTCACCTTACGTTGTGAAAACAACGGTGACAGGAAATGCTTGTAATAACAAACCACAAGGCTATAAGGTGAGTAGTAAATTGATTCCAATTGTGATTAATGAAATAAAATAGATAAACAAGAGTATGTTTTGATTGCTTGTTAAATTTTTTATAAGAGATAATGATTTGATAAAAATACTGAATTATTAAATAGTTAAAGTAAGTTTATTTATAAAGTTGAATACAATCTAAAAGTTTAGTATTTATTAAAAAACGATGATGTGAGCACTGATTTGAAGTCAACTTTTTTTACGGTCACTGTATTATCAACCGTTATTGTATTTATGCCGATGGGGTATGCAAAAACACCTGCTCAGGCAGATAAAGTACTCCGTGTTGCTTTTGAAGCCCCAGATGATGGTTTTGATATGGTTAAAACTTTTAATTTTTACAGCGGAAATGTCGCCGATGTAATTTTTGAAAGATTGCTTCAATACGATTATCTCGCTAACCCAGTAAAATTGGTTCCATCTACAGCAGAAAGCCTACCTGTGATTGAAAAAAATGGTCAGGTTTATATATTTAAAATAAAGCCAGGGATTTATTTTACCGATGATCCTGCATTTAAAAGTAAACGCAGAGAGTTGGTTGCAGAAGATTATGTTTACTCGATTAAACGCATTTTAGACCCTAAAAATCATGCGCCTTCTTTTTCTTTTATTGATAACAAATTAGTTGGTGCAAATGCACTGGTGGACCAAGCAAAAAAAACGGGCACATTTAACTATGATGCCAAGATTGACGGCGTTAAAGCACTGGATAAATATACGATTCAATTTACCTTGACGCAACCTGATTATAATTTTCCTTATATTCTTGCCTATAGCACATTTGGAGCGACGGCTAGAGAAGTGGTTGAATATTATAAAGATCAATTAGGCATGCATCCTGTGGGAACAGGGCCTTATATGTTGAGTCGATATGTCCCACGTAGCAAGATTGAACTGATTGCCAATCCAGATTATCGCGGCTTTGTTTGGAATTTTAAGTCCACGGGAACAGCGTGGGATAATCAACTCGTCAAGCAAATGAGTGGCAAGCGTATGCCACAAATTGGCAAAGTCAATATCAGCATTATCGAAGAAGAACAATCACGTTGGCTGGCTTTTCAGTCCAAACAACTGGATTTTGATAAGGTCACTTCAAGTGCAATTCCTAAAGTGCTTGATCAAAATAATCAGTTAAAAGCAGAAATGCAAAAGCAGGGTATACGTTTGTATGCCAATAAAGAGGCAGAGATCACCTATTCAATGTTGAATATGCGTGATCCTGTTGTTGGAGGGAATAGCCTAGATAAAATTGCGTTAAGACGTGCCATCGCCATGTCTTTTAATGTCAATGAATATATTCGTATCTTAAGAAAAGGTCAGGCGGTTAAGGCTGAAATGCTGGTACCTGCAGGCATTAATGGTCATAACCCGAATTATCGCAGTAGTATTGGTTATAACCCTGTTTTAGCCAATAAATTACTTGATCATTTTGGCTATAAAAAAGGCCCAGATGGCTATCGTAATTTGCCCAATGGGAAGCCTTTAACCTTAAAAATAAATACCGAGAGTGGTACAGCTTCCGTGATGTATTCTGAATTGTGGAAGAAAAATTTAGATGCAATCGGGATTCGGGCAGACTTTAAAGTCAGTAATTTTGCCGATAACTTAAAAGCCGCAACCCAGTGTCAATACATGATGTGGAGTGGAGCATGGCATGCGGATTATCCAGAGGGTGAAAATTTCACGCAATTGCTTTATGGTCCGAATGTTGGTCGTGGTAATCAATCCTGTTATCAGTCAGCTGCTTATGACAATTTATATAAACAGGCGATGCAGCAAGCCCCTGAAAAACGTATGCCATTCTATGAAAAAATGAGTCGCCAAATTGAAGCAGATGGAACGTGGATTTTACAAGATACACGGATTCGGAACTGGTTGATTCAACCTGATGTGCAGGGATTTAAAGCTCATCCAATTATGAATACCAACTGGCAATACTTAGATATTGTTTCACCCAATCAAAAATAAGTGATGTGTTTATGATGAAGCAAAATTTTAAACTTTCGATGCAACGGACTAGTCTGTTGCTGTTATTGGGGACAACATTAAGTCTAGGGGTAACGATTACAGAAGCGAAAAGCCCTGCCGATCCAAATAAAGTGTTACGTTATGCTTTTCCCGTGGCTGAGACTGGATTTGATCCTGTTGCTGTACAAGATTTATATTCAGCACATATTTTGTATTCAGTGTTTGAAACATTATATACCTATGATTATTTAGCTTTACCCGCAAAACTCGTTCCAAATACGGCGGTGGCTTTGCCAGAAGTGAGTACCGATGGTTTGACCTATACCATTCGAATAAAAAAAGGAATTTATTTCACCCCTGATCCTGTATTTAAAGGCAAAGCGAGAGAATTAACTGCAGCAGACTATGCCTATTCTTTTAAACGTTTGCTCGATCCAAATCTACATTCACCCAACAGTTGGTTGTTTGATGGACGTATCTCAGGAATAGATAGTGCTATCCAGCAAGCAGCGAAAAATGGAAAATTTAATTACGATCAGCCGATTGCAGGGCTACAAACACCAGATCGTTATACTTTGGTGATTCGATTAAAAGAGCCAAATTATAATTTTCCAATGTTACTTGCACATCAACCAACGGGTGCAGTCGCGCGTGAAGTGATTGAACATTATCGTGATAAAGCAGGCTATGCGATGGGACATCCTGTAGGGACAGGGCCTTATGTTCTCGCACAATGGACACCAGGCTCGCGTATTATTTTGAAAGCCAATCCTGATTATCGCGGTTACACATGGAATTTTAAAGCGACCCATCCTGAAGATCAGAAAATCGTACAGCAAATGCAAGGCAAAAAAATGCCGCAGATTGGTGTGGTCGATATTCAAGTGATTGAAGAATCACAGTCAGGATGGTTATCTTTCCAAAAAGATGGGCTAGATATATTTACTTTAGATGGTGAATTACCTGCACAAGCTTTAAAAGATGGTCAGTTAAAGCCAGAGTTGGCAAAAAAAGGGATTCAACTTTCACGTATTGCTGACCCTTCGATTGATTATTTGTATTGGAATATACAAAACCCTGTGGTCGGTGGAGTGAGTAAAGAGAAAATTGCTTTACGCCGTGCAATGGCGATGGCAACCTCTAAAGAGAAATTTATCAACATTTTAGCCAAAGGGAACGCCAAAAATTTAGAATCGCCGATTCCTTATGGTATCGCGGGGCATGATCCCAATTATAGAAGCAGCATTCCGTATTCCGTCAAAGCAGCAAATTTATTACTAGATCGTTATAACTACAAAGTGGGCAAAGATGGTTGGCGGATGTCGCCGAATGGCAAGCCACTGGTGATTGAGTTTATGCCATCCAGTAGCAGTGCACGCAGTATGCAGATGGCAGAACTCCTAAAGAAAGAATTAGCCAATATTAAAGTCAATATGGTTTCTAAACCTGTGCCTTTTGCAGAAGGTTTAAAGGCTGAAAAACAATGTAAAACCATGTTTAAAGCTTCCGCTTGGATTGCAGACTATCCTGATGCAGACAACTTTGTGCAGTTGTTTTATGGCAATAATATTCATGCCACCAACCATACTTGTTTTAAATTGCCAGAATATGATCGTTTATATGAACAGTCATTGAAACTTGCTGATGGTCCTGAACGGAATTTGTTATATCGCAAAATGTCACGGTTGTTAGAGTTTTATGCGCCTGTACAATTCATGTCGACCCGTTACCGTACTGTCGTGGCTCAACCTCGAGTGATTGGCTATAAAAAGCATCCGATTCTGCCCGCAGAATGGATGTACATTGATATGCAAGATAAGCAACCTTAGTCCTATAAAAGGGTTCGCAAGAAACCCAAATGATTGATGAATTAAATTGGAGAGAATAATGGCGAAAAAAATGTTGAAACGATTGACACTATGTCTGTTATCTATGGCGATGACAGGGATGAGTCAAGGCGTGTGGGCAGAAAGCACATCTGCTGTTTTACCTATTTTTAAACTGAATGACAGTGCAGAATGGTGCGATGCGAATTTACACAAGTTACAACAGCGTATTTCTCAACTAGAACAACAATCCATTCAACCGCAATCGACAGCTGCACCTGTTCTAGCTGAATGGGATCAATTGATGGCAAGCTTTGAGGATTTTTCTGGGCCAATTAGCTTATATAGCAATGTGCATCCCGATGCGAAATTTCGTAAGGCTGCTGATGATTGTGAAGTAAAAATCAATCAGTTGCAGACTGAAATTTATCAGAACCCAAAATTGTATCAACGAATTAAAAATACCAAAACAACAGATCCAATTGATCGTAAATATCGTCAAGATATTCTTGATCAATTTGAAGATACAGGCGTGCAGCTTGCACCTGAAAAACGAGCACGTTTAAAACATATATTGGATGAACTCACCAAACTTTCGCAAGAGTTCTCTCGTAATGTCCGTGATAATCCAGAGAAATTAGAATTCACGCCAGCCGAATTAAAGGGACTACCTGAAAGTTATATTTCAGGCTTAAAGAAAAATGATAAAGGCAATTATTTATTGGGTTTTGAATATCCTGAATATCAACCATTTATGGAACTTTCAGACAGTGATGATGCAAGAAAACGTTATCAAACGGCATTTACACGTCGTGGTACAGAAAAGAATTTAGTCCTGCTTAAACAGATTGTCGACTTACGTTATGAATTAGCACAGCTATTTGGTCAGCCAAGTTATGCAGACTGGGCATTAAAGAATCGCATGGCGGAAACACCAAAAACAGTGAATAACTTCTTAGCAGATGTTCATAAAGTCGTGGCACCTTTAGAGCAAAAAGAGGTGCAGGAGTTACGTGCATTTAAAGCTAAAACCCTAAATACTTCTTTGGAAAAAGCTGAAATTAACCGTTGGAATGTGGGGTATTGGAGCGAAAAACTACGCAAGGACAAATATCAGATTGACCAAGAAAAACTGCGTGATTATTTCCCAACACTCGCCGCACAGAAATGGTTATTTGCAATTTCCGAAAATTTGTATGGTATTCAGTTTAAAGCCGCTAAAGTGGATACGTGGCAACAAGAAGTCGAATATTACGATGTTGTAGACCAAAAAACAGGTGAGATATTGGGTAGCTTATATATGGATAAGTTCCCACGTGAAGGTAAATATGGTCATGCAGCAGTATGGGGCGTATATGGGGGCAGTACTTTAAGCAAGCGCAAGCCAATTTCAGTCTTGGTCACTAACTTTAATCGTAAAGGTTTAAACAGCAATGAGCTTGAAACTTTTGTGCATGAGTTTGGGCATGCTTTACATGGCATTTTGTCAAAAACCCGCTATTCGGGTCAGTCAGGAACATCTGTAGAGCGTGATTTTGTTGAAGCACCATCGCAAATGTATGAAGAGTGGGCGCGCCGTAAAGAAACTTTATCTAAAGTCGCTGACTATTGTGATCCTGCTTGTCCGAGAGTGGATGATGCACTGATTGCACGTTTAAAAGCTGTGCATAATTATGGGCGTGGATTGGGGTATGCACGCCAAACGCTTTATGCACAATATGATATGGCATTGCATGTCGCTGATGCACTAAGTGTACAGCCAATGGATGTGTGGAAAAAAATGGAATCGGCAACCGCTCTGGGCTATGTGCCGAATACTGAATTCCCTGGTCAGTTTGGGCATTTGATGGGGTATCAAGCAGGCTATTATGGCTATATGTGGTCAGAAGTCTTGGCACTCGATATGTTGTCTGCTTTTGGTGATAATTTAAACAATCTAGAGGTGGGACAACGCTACCGTCAAACCATTTTGTCACAAGGCAGCCAAAAGAATGCTGCACAACTGGTTAAAGACTTCTTAGGCAGAGAGCCAGATAACAAAGCCTTTTTTAGTGAA
This sequence comes from Acinetobacter sp. WCHA39, assembly GCF_002165385.1. Lineage (NCBI taxonomy): Bacteria > Pseudomonadati > Pseudomonadota > Gammaproteobacteria > Moraxellales > Moraxellaceae > Acinetobacter > Acinetobacter sp. WCHA39. Next base: position 31,390 of record NZ_NHRP01000005.1, on the reverse strand, counting down.
ATTACAGGTCAACGGGTCAAATAAGGATTTGCCATTATGCTTGCTTATGTCGTACGCAGACTATGGCAAATGATCCCAACCTTGTTGGGTGTCATTTTGCTCATTTTCTTTCTTTTTAACTGGGTAGGGGGAGACCCTGCATATATTTTGGCAGGCAAAATGTCTAGCCCAGAGCAAATCGAAAACATCCGTAAACAATTGGGCGTTGATCAGCCCTATTATGTGCAGCTGTGGATTTTTATTAAACAGATTCTGACTTTCGATTATGGTGCGAGTTGGAGTACGGGAGAATCTGTATCACAAATTATTCTGACGCGCTTAGGACCATCACTAACTTTATTGATTCCGCTCACGATTTTACAAACGGTAATCTCAATTATTCTGGCTTTAGCGGTTGCTTCAGTTCGTGGATCGCTCACAGATCGTATGGTGATGATGCTCTGTACTATTGGCATGTCGATTAGTATTTTGGTTTATATCATCGTGTTCCAGTATGTCTTGGCATATCAACTCAGTTGGTTCCCCGTACAAGGCTGGAGTGATCAGTTTAGTCAAAACTTATTCCAATATTCTTTGCTACCTATCTTAATCATGTTGGTGGTGAGCATTGCCCCAACACTACGTTTATATCGAAGCTTCGTCCTAGATGAAATTAACCAAGATTATGTGCGGACTGCGCGTGCCAAAGGTGTGGGGGAGTCTCGGGTACTGAGTGTACATGTTTTGCGTAATGCATCGATTCCAATTGTCACTGAAGTGATGGCTAGTCTGCCTGCCTTACTGATTGGTGCTTTCCTGATTGAGCGATTCTTTGGTATTCCGGGCATCGGGCGTGAAATTATTATTGCGGTTGAGCGTAGTGATTTCCCTGTAATTAAAGCGATTACCGTATATATCGCTGTTGTGACCATGATTTTTAACTTGATCGCCGATCTGATTTATAAGCTCCTCGATCCTCGCGTACAGTTGAAGTAGGGGAACGATGATGCTAAGTACAATTTTTAAAGGCAAAACCTCCTCAAATGAATCATCGGCTTCAACGGGGCTCTGGCAGTTGGCATTGAATCGGCTGAAATCAGATCGGATCGCCGTGGTTTCTTTCTTGGTGGTGCTGTTTTATTTCATCTTGTTAGGCTTATCCATGACAGGCGTGATTGCTTCCAATTGGAATAAAGAAGTCGCCGTCAGCTACGCGCCACCGACATTTTTAGGGGCGGATACTGAGTCAGATCAAATGAAAGACAGTAGCCAGAAGATAGAGGCATTACCTGAAAATCCAGTTGATCCATTGAAAGATGTGATTCAACAGCTCAATGCCGAAATTCAGGCTGAACAACAAGGTAGCTCAGTCATTGATAATTATGGTGTGGTTGATCCTTTAGCAGAGGATATGCTGCAAATTGATCAACAGCTTGGTGGGCGTCTACTTGATCAAAAACAAGAGTTAAAAACCACGTTGCCTTTTGGGGCAGATAAGTGGGGGCAAGATGTGCTGCTCAAAACTATTAAAGGTGCTGAAACCTCAATTCTGGTCGGTTTGTTATCTGCTTTATTGGCGGTGGTGATTGGTACTTTTCTTGGCGCGATTGCAGGTTATTTTGGCGGTTGGATTGATGATGTACTGAACTGGTTCTATAACATTTTCACTTCGATTCCTTATCTGCTATTAGTGCTCGCGATCGCTGCGGTACTCCAACAAAAAGGAATTTTGTCAATTGTTTTGATTTTAGGTCTAACGGGTTGGACTGGGGTATTTCGTTTGGTTCGTGCTGAATATATGAAGCACAAATCGCGTGAATATGTGCTTGCCGCCAAAGCCATTGGAGTGAGTCATTTACGCCGTATGTTTGTGCATATTTTCCCGAATGTCAGTCATATCGCGTTGGTTCAAATTTCGATTCTGGTGGTGTCATTCATTAAATCTGAAGTGATTCTGAGCTTCCTTGGTTTTGGGGTGCCTGTGGGGGTGGTGTCATGGGGCAGTATGCTCAATGAAGCACAAAGTGAATTGATCTTGGGGAAATGGTGGCAATTGGCAGCGGCATCTATCGCAATGGCGGTGTTGGTTACTGCATTCTCCATGTTTACCGATGCATTGCGTGATGCTTTAGATCCTAAGTTGAAATAGCGGAGAAAAAATATGCAACCTCAAAATGAAACACCGCTATTACAGGTAGACGATCTTCGGGTCAGCTTTAAAGGTGAAAATAAACAATGGATCGAAACGGTTAAAGGAATTTCATTTTCAATTCCTAAAAATAAAACCGTGGCTTTGGTCGGAGAGTCGGGCAGTGGTAAATCGGTTACTTCCCTAGCGGTGATGGGTCTATTACCGAAAGGACAAAGTCAAATTGCAGCGCAAAGTCGTATTACTTTTGAGGGTAAGGATTTACTGAATTTATCTGCAAAAGAAATTCGGAAAATCTGTGGTAAGGAAATTGCCATGATTTTCCAAGAGCCGATGTCTTCATTGAATCCTGTATTTACCGTGGGTGATCAGATTGCCGAAGTGCTATGCATTCATTTAGGCATGGGACGCAAGCAGGCCAGAGTACGAGTGCTTGAGTTACTTCGAGAAGTCGGTATCCCTGCACCTGAAACAAAAATAGATGCGTATCCAAGTCAGCTTTCTGGTGGTCAGCAGCAACGGGTGATGATTGCGATGGCAATCGCCTGTGAACCAAAATTATTGATTGCGGATGAACCAACCACGGCTTTAGATGTCACTATTCAAAAGCAAATCATTGATTTGTTGGAATCATTACGACAACGCCATCAAATGTCGATGCTTTTCATCACACATGATTTAGCACTGGTTGGCGAAATTGCTGATGAAGTGATCGTAATGCGCCACGGTGAAATCCGTGAATGTGGCGCTGTTGAGCAAGTGTTAGAACAACCGAAAGATGTATACACCCGTGCTTTGTTGCACTGCCGACCACAACTTTCAACCCGACCATACCGTTTACCTGTGACCAGTGATTTTATGAAGCAGGACGAAAATGGACAATTGATTGAAGCAACCAATTTGTCCGAATTAAATCTGAAACAGCGTGTCCGTGGTTTGTCTGGTGATGAACCGATTGTGCTTGATGTTAAAGATCTGAAAAAGTCGTTTTATAGCCGTAAAGGTTTATGGGGGCGAGAGGAATTTCAGGCCGTAAAAGGCGTGTCCTTCCAACTGGCTAAAGGCAAGACTTTAGGTTTGGTTGGAGAGTCTGGTTCTGGGAAAACCACCATTGGTCTATTGTTAATGCGTTTGCATGAGGCGACAGGTGGGCAGGTTATGATTGGCGGAAAAGATATTTTTGCCATGACTGAGAAAGAATTTTCACGGTATCAACGTAAGATTCAAATTATTTTCCAGAACCCTTATGCTTCACTCAATCCACGCTTTACCATCGGGCAGATTTTATTAGAACCGATGCGGATTCATGGCATAGGTCAGAATGATGCCGAACGTAAAAAGATGGCATTGGAACTGTTAGAACGAGTCAGTTTGCCTGCGCAAGCCTATGATCGTTATCCGCATGAGTTTTCAGGTGGGCAGCGGCAACGGATTGCCATCGCACGCTGTCTGACTTTAAAACCTGAGATTTTGATCTGTGATGAATCTGTTTCTGCTTTAGATGTTTCAGTGCAGGCGCAAGTATTGAATTTATTGCAGGACCTACAGGATGAATTTGGTTTGAGTTATATCTTTATTTCGCATGATTTATCTGTAGTGAAATATATTTCAGACCAAGTAATGGTGATGAATCATGGTGAGTTGGTTGAAATTGCCAATTCGGATGAGTTGTATTTACATCCACAACATGAATATACCAAGAAACTGCTGAATGCCATTCCGCAGGGGGTAAACCATCATCATTAAAATTCAAGCATAAAAAACGCTCTAATCAGAGCGTTTTTTCATTTTAAAGCCAAGAATTAGAACTTCTTAAAGCCTTTATTAAAACCAATGGTTTTACGACCATTGTTGCTATTATTACCGTTATTACTAGAACGTTGCTGGTCCTGTTGTTCATCATCACGGCGCTGTTGACGTAAATAACCACCACGACGTGCAGCCAATGGTTTTTCTGCCATTTTTTCAGTACGACGTTTCGCCATACCGAATAAGCCAGTACCTTGACGTGGTTTTAATTCCACTGATTTCGCTAAGTTGTCGATATCAGTTTTATCTAATTCCATCCAACGACCTGTACGTAATTCACGTGGCAAAATGACAGTGCCATAACGGGTACGTAACAAGCGACTTACTTTTAAGCTTTGTGATTCAAAGATACGACGTACTTCGCGATTACGACCTTCTTTCACCACAACTTGATACCAACGGTTGATACCTTCACCGCCAATTTCAGAGAATGATTCGAATTTGGCTGGACCATCTTCAAGTTCAACACCTTTCAGCATGTTATTGCGAATTTGTGGCGTGACTTCACCCATCACACGTACCGCATATTCACGCTCAACTTCGTTTGAAGGATGCATCAAACGATTCGCAAGTTCACCATCATTCGTGAATAACAATAAACCAGTACTGTTAATATCCAGACGCCCTACCATTACCCAACGGTCATTTGCGATTTGTGGCAAATGATCAAATACAGTTGGACGTTTCTCAGGATCATTGCGTGAGCAAATTTCACCCTCTGGTTTATAATAAATGAGAACACGGCGGCGAATTTCATCTTCTACCTGAAACTGAACTTTACGACCATCGATACGGAGTTCATCTGTAGGTTCAATACGTTCACCCACTTGAGCAATTTTTCCATTGATACTGACGCGACCAGCAGCAATGACTTCCTCCATATAGCGACGTGAGCCTAACCCGACTCTCGCTAACACCTTTTGTAATTTTTCACTCATGACAGCACAACCTTAGACATAATGATCAACAGTTCACCTCTCAAGACTTCGGTGCATGTGCATCGAGTGTCATGAATGCTTCCTTGGCGTTCTGCAGGGGAGGCAATTGACCTAGCGAGGCTAAACCAAATGCATTTAAAAATTGGGGCGTTGTGACTAACAACGCAGGTCTTCCAGGTAAATCTCTAAAACCAGATTCTTTGATCCAGTTCCAGTCAAATAAGTTTCTCAAGATCTGACTATTATTCGATACACCACGAATCTGTTCAATATCAGCACGTGTAACAGGCTGATGGTATGCAATCACTGCGACTGTTTCGAGTAGCGAGGGCGATAATTTGGTTGGGCGTTCTGGCCAAACCTGCGCAATAATATTGCGATACTTTGCTCGTACCTGAAAGCGGAACCCTTGAGCTGTCTCAATTAACTCAATTGAACGGCCATGTTGCAACATCGCAAGTTGCTGTAAAAAATGACGTAATTGTTGTTTATTATATTGGTTTTGAAATGCTTCTTTTAGTCGAGCAAGTGAAACTGGTGAGTCACTAGCGAACAAAATTGCTTCAATCTGTAATAAGACATCGTGATGAATATCTTCAAGTGACATTCCTTCATTGGTGTCAAATGGATCTAAACTCATGCTGCAATGCCTTGAACTGTTAAAGGAGCTTCAATACCTGTATGGATGATTTGAATTTTTTGCTGGCGCGTGAGTTCAAGCACTGCCATAAAAGTCACCACCATGCCCATACGACCTTGCATAGGATTTAATAATTCCATAAAACTTAATGCTTCACCTGATGCAAGTTGACCTTCAATAAATGCTATACGTTCTTCGAGCAGCACTGGTTCCTGCGCAACAATATGTGTGATCGGTTCTGGACGATTAAACACACAAAATAGTGCATCACGTAAGGCATCGACATCATAACCTTCATAAATTGGAGCAATATGTCCAAGACTTACATTGGCACTAAAAGTATCTCTTTCAAAGATTGGCATTTGTCCCAATCGTTCAGCTGCTTGCTTAATACGGAGGTATGTTTCTAAACGATCAATCAATTCTTGTTTAGGATCTTTTTCAAATTGATCAACTAGAGTTGGTTTTGGAAGCAATAATCGTGATTTCAAATCAGCGAGTAATGCTGCCATCACCATATAATCAGCAGTTAATTCGATATTCAAAGACTTCATACTATCCATATAGGATAAATACTGGGTTGCAATTGGTGAAATATCTAACTGTAAAAGATCAAAGCCATTTTTCTGAATCAAATAAATCAGAAAGTCTAATGGCCCTTCAAACTGCTCCAGTAAAATTTCAAATGCCGCAGGTGGAATGTACAAATCTTCGGGTATAGTCTCCTGCCACTCGTCAAGCACGCGAATGGATGGAGTAGGCTCCAGAACTGAGGGGAGAGTTTGATTCATTACCGTTATAAGCCACGCGAATTTTCAAAAGCATGAAAGATATAATTTTGTGTGCAAGGACGACACAATGCTACCAAGAGCTTGGCTATTCTAATCGAAATAGCAAATTTAATAAATTACTCACTTACAAAAACCTTAAAGTTCTCAGGGTATTTTTTATTGTGATGCAATTTCACATTGAACAGAACTAAAGCTATGTTTAAATGGGTTTCCAAAAAGGCTTTAATTAAACGATAACAGCCAATGAGAAATTATTTAAAAACACAACAGAATCAGTTTGGGCAAATGACTGGTTCTTCACTTGATGAAAATGTGACTGCTTTTACTGTTCAGGGCGATATATTGGGACGATATGTCAAGCTGGTCGATGGAGCTGATGGCATAACAGATCAGGCGCCAGGGTAGTTATGGGAAGCGGTATCGACAGAACCTGATGAACGATGCTGGACCTATCTGCCATATTCTGCCCCACAGAGCCAGCAAAGCCTAAAAGATTCATTAAAAAATTTGGTGGTGTTTCAATACCAGGGATTGTTTCGCCAAGATCGGATCATAAAAGGGCACAATCGAAATACTGCATGGTTTTCGATTGTTGATGATGAGTGGTCGGAATTAAAAAATGCTTATCAGCAATGGTTAAACCCAGACAATTTTGATTGGCAGGGTATTCAGAAACAGAAGTTGTCTGATTTTTTTGATTGAATAAGGATCAGTGCTTATTCAAATGCACTGACATCGCCAACGCCACGGCGAACAATCACAGGATTTTCTCCAGATAAATCCACGATACTGGTGGTGGACAAGGTACCGAAGCCGCTGTCAATAAACACATCAATGCGTTTACCGAGCTGATTTTCAATATCATAAGGATCATCAAGCGGATCTTTTTGATCAGGCAAGATCAATGTACTGGTGAGTAACGGTTCGCCAAGTTCTTGTAATAGAGCTTGTGCAACAGGATTACTTGGAATACGCAGACCAATTGTTTTTTTCTTTGGGTGCATTAAGCGTTTTGGCACTTCACTGGTAGCAGGTAAAATAAATGTGGTAATAGCAGGGGTATTGGCTTTTAACAGTCTGTACATCGCATTATCGACTTTTGCATAAGTTGCAATATCAGATAAATCACAACACATAATTGCATATTGATGTTTAGGACCTAAGCCACGAATCTGAGCTATTCGCTCCATCGCACTTTTATTCCCAATCTGACAACCAATCGCATAGGCTGCATCAGTTGGATAAACCACCACATCACCCGCACGAATACGTTCAACCGCCTGAGTGATTAAGCGAGCCTGTGGATTTTCAGGATGAATATGTAAATGTAACATTATTATTGTAACTCCCTGATCTTTATGGCTGAATTAAGTATGAAACTTGTTCTAGTAAAGATGCAAGTCTTAGATGTGTTAATTTTGTCATTCAATCAAGTAATTCACGTTTAAATTCATTTAGTTGTAATGGTAAGCCATTACGGGTACAAACACAGATATAGTGAATAAAAAGTGCAGCATCTCGTGGCAAAGTGGCTTCACCTGAAAAATAACGTTGTACTTGAGCAAAAACATTATCTTTAAATTGTGTTCCATTGCCGCTATCACCCGTTAGATTATCTAAAGAGACACGAAACTTTCGACCAAAGGCTGTTGCAAATAACCATTCAATGGCTTGAGGCTTAATTTCAACTTGTTCAAATAAAGCTTGCTGTTCTGCAGTACGACCATCGGGTGCATACCAATAACCTAAATCAGGTAAAAGGCGACGTTTTTCACCTGAAATACTCCAATGACTAATTTCATGCAAGGCACTGTTAAAGAAACCATGTGCAAATTGGATTTTTGCAGGCTGTTGATTTATGGCTGGGAAATATTCTGGTTCAAAATCACCTTTAACAAGCGTGACATTATGGTGGGAAAACCAGTGATTAAAGTGTAAAATAAGCCAATCAACCTGTTCTGGTTCTGTTGTTAACGTTTTCCAAGATGAGCGTTGCACTTGATCTGGTGTTAACATAGGAGCAGTGATTGAATGGGGGCTAACAAGTGATGAAGTTGTTACTTCAAGTTGCGGCTGCAACAGATGCATTGCTGTGTTACCACGAGTTCTGTCTAAAGAAGTGCAAAATTGTATCTTAATCTTTGACAGAGTACCGATGAATTTGTAGAATTGCCGCCTTAATTATGTCAGCAAATACTTTTCCAAGCCAAATCGAGCCATTTAAATGGGCTGAACAGGGCTATACATGGTCAGGAACACTGCCATTGTCTCGCTTTGCTCGTATTGCTCGAGAAGCTGTTGGTTCAATTGATGATCAATTGATCAACATAGACTGTAAGCTATCAATGGATGCCTATCATCGCATTGTATGGTTAGATGGACATATTGATACTAAAGTTCCAATGGAATGCCAACGTTGTTTGGGATCTGTTGAAATTGAATTAGTCTCAGAATTTCATTTAGCTTTAATTGATGATGAGTCACTGATAGAGCGATTGGATGAGGATGCTGATTTCATCGTTTTAGGTGAAAGTGAATCGTCGAAAAAAGGGAGTATTGATACACCTGCTTCGATTGATTTACTCGCATTACTAGAAGATGAATTGTTATTGTTGATGCCTTTGTCTCCCAAACATGATGTTTGTGAGCATAAACATCAACCTGTCGTTCAGGATGTTGTCGAAGAAAAGCGGGATAACCCGTTTGATGTTTTGGCAAGTTTGAAAGGCAAACTTAACTCATAACACAATTTGTGTTATCATGTTGAGTTAAGACAACTGAATTTGTTCTGATCCATTTTTCGATCTTTGTAAGGAGCCATCATGGCCGTTCAGCAAAACCGTAAAAGTCGCTCTCGCCGTGACATGCGCCGTTCACATGACGCTTTAACCGAGAATGCATTATCTGTAGACCAAACTACTGGTGAAACTCATCGTCGTCACCACGTGACTAAAGACGGTATTTACCGTGGTCGTCAATTATTCGCTAAAGCAGCTGATGCTGAATAATTGAGTTATATGCATTAAGCGTTAGCTTAAAGTATAAAAAAATGGGAGCGAAAGCTCCCTTTTTTGTTGTTTTTCGCAATTAAAAAACGATTTAATCAATGGTAAATTGCCGCATCGGAAAAGAGTCTGTTGTCATTCTCATGTAGAATCATGAGTGTTGATAAAACTGGCGATAGACCATTTTAAGGATTTTTATATGTCGACTAAGCGACTTGAGCAGGCTGCTCAAGCAACAAAAACAGCATTTGTTTTTCCTGGTCAAGGTTCACAAAAAGTAGGGATGCTAGCTGAGCTTGCAGAGCAGTTTAGTGTCGTTCGAGATACCTTTGCAGAAGCATCAGCAGCACTTGGTTTTGATCTTTGGCAGATTGCCCAAAGTGGTGAGGGCTTAGATCAAACTGAAAATACTCAACCAGTGTTGCTAACAGCAAGTATTGCTTTATGGCGTGTATGGTTAGAGTTAGGTGGTATAGCACCGAAATACTTGGCTGGACATTCTTTGGGAGAATATAGTGCGCTTGTTGCAGCAGAGGCAATGACTCTAGCTGATGCGGTTAAATTAGTCCATTTACGGGGAAAATTGATGCAGAGTGCTGTTCCTCAAGGTACAGGCGCAATGGCTGCAATTCTTGGTTTAGCTGATGAGAAAGTGATCGAGCTTTGCCAAAAAGTGAATGCATCTGCGGCAGGCCAAGGTTCGGTTGAAGCGGCGAATTATAATGCACAAGGTCAGGTGGTGATTGCAGGCAGTACAGCTTTGGTTCAGCAAGTCATGGCTGAAGCAAAAGAGCAATCTGGTAAAGCGATTGCATTGCCTGTTTCTGTTCCGTCACATTGTACCTTGATGAAACCAGCAGCAGAAAAGTTTGCTGAAGCTTTGGAACAAACTGCCATTGAGCTACCCCACCTTCCTGTAATACAAAATGTCAACGCGGAAATCGCGACAGATGTTGCTCAATTACGTCAGGCATTAACGGCTCAGTTATATCAGTCAGTTCAATGGACACGTACCATGCAATATCTTCAAGATGAAGGTGTGCAGTATGTGGTTGAATGTGGACCAGGTACAGTACTCAGCAATCTTGCCAAGCGATTACCCAACATAGAAAAAGCATTTGCGATTGATAGCAAAGCACGTATGGAAGATGCCCTAAACGCAGTGTTAGTGGCAGAAGGAAAAATTGCATGACACAACAACGAAAAGTTGCGTTAGTGACAGGAGCAAGCCGTGGTATTGGCGCAGCAATTGCACAGCAACTCATTCAAGACGGTTATTTTGTGGTAGGCACCGCAACTTCTGAATCAGGTGCACAAAAACTGACAGAAAGCTTTGCTGAACATGGAGCAGGTGCTGTACTCGATGTTCGTGATGGTGCAGCGATTGATGCACTTGTATCAGATATTGAACAAAAATATGGTTCAGTACTGATCTTGGTGAACAACGCAGGCATTACCAAAGATAACTTGTTGCTTCGTATGTCGGAAGATGATTGGGACGATATTCTCAATATACATCTGAAAGCCGTATACCGCTTGTCTAAGCGCGTATTGAAAGGTATGACCAAAGCACGTTTTGGCCGCATTATTAACATTAGTTCAGTGGTTGCACATTTTGCGAATCCTGGACAAGCGAACTACTCAGCAGCAAAAGCAGGGATTGAAGCATTCAGTCGTAGCTTAGCCAAAGAGATGGGGAGCCGTCAGATTACAGTGAACAGTGTTGCACCTGGTTTCATTGCCACTGAAATGACTGATCAGTTAAGCGAAGATATTCGTAAAAAAATGACTGATCAAGTAGCTTTAAGTCGTCTAGGTGAACCTCAAGATATTGCTAATGCAGTGAGTTTCCTGGCTAGCGATAAGGCTAGTTACATTACTGGTACAGTTTTACACGTAAATGGTGGTCTATACATGGCCTAACTGGCGATGTATAAACTTTTAAAAGTTTTTATATTCAATTAAACTAGTGGCAAATTAAAACGCCACAAGCAATGAGGAGAATTCCTGTGAGCGATATCGAACAACGCATCAAACAAGCTGTAGCTGAACAATTAGGTATGCGTGCTGAAGAGATTAAAAACGAAGCATCTTTCATGGATGACTTAGGTGCTGACTCTTTAGATTTGGTTGAACTTGTAATGTCTTTCGAAAATGATTTTGATATCACGATTCCAGACGAAGATTCTAATGAAATCACGACTGTTCAATCTGCAATTGATTATGTAACTAAGAAACTTGGTTAATCATATCGCATGATTAAAAGCCACCTTTTTCGGTGGCTTTTTTATATATTCAACTTTTTATATGAATAAATGTAAAAATATCTTACAAAAAAAATAAACTATAAATATGAAAATAATTTATTTAAGTGTATAAAGTTTATGCTATTTAAAATAATGTATTAAACCATAACAACAAAAGGGAATTTTATGAATATAGCAAACCGTATTAAAGAGATCATTATTGAACAACTTCGTGTAAATGAAGAAGATGTTTTACCAAATGCATCCTTTACAGATGATTTAGGCGCTGATTCATTGGCTGTAGTTGAGCTCATTATGGCTTTTGAGGGGGAGTTTGGTACTCAAATTCCTTATGAAGAGGCTGAGAAAATTATTACCGTTCAATCTACAATTGATTATATGACCAATATTGTGGGAGAAAATGCTTAAATTGCTTCAAGTTTTGAACGAATTGAAAGCCGCCGTAAGGTGGCTTTTTATATTTAAAAAATATATAAATGTGAAATCTTAAAATCAGTTTTACTGCATATACATATATTTACAAGACCTCGTTAAATTGAAACTCGCATGCTTTATTTTTTCGGTATAACTAATTGTAAGTCTGTTTTGACTATGCTTAATCAATAATTACAGAGGAAATAAAAAATGGGTATTTTTGATTTTGTTAAAGGCATTGGTAAAAAAAATACAGCACCAGCAGAACCTCAGCCTGCTCCAGCCACACCTGTTGAGCCTTCAGCTCAAGAAATTGCCAATAAATTATTAGGTTTGATTAAAAGTTTAGGTCTTGGTGTTGATGGTTTATCAGTAACCTATAATGGAAATACCGATACAGCCATTATTAAAGGGCGAGTCAAAAGCCAAGCAGATAAAGAAAAGATAGTTCTTGCCGTTGGTAATATTGATCATGTTGCTCAAGTCGATGATCAGATGACGGTTGAAGTGCCTGAACCAGAAAGTAAATTCTATGCTGTAAAATCAGGTGATAATTTATCTAAGATTTCAAAAGAATATTATGGTGATCCAAACCAATACAATAAAATTTTTGAAGCGAATAGACCATTACTCAAAAATGCGGATGATATTTTTCCTGGACAAGTTTTGCGTATTCCCCAGTAATTTATGGATTGTAAAAAAGGCGCATCGGCGCCTTTTTTGTTAATAAATTCTGGAAGATTTATCAATTTGAAAACAACTTAAAACCGTTTCGGAATCTTCTGCCCATTCACCACAGGCGATTCCGCATTTTTCAAAACACCAAATAACCATGTTTCAGCATGTTGGACAGCAGTTTTGAGTGAGTCACCTAAGGCTAAACGCCCTGCAATGAAACTTGCCAAAGAACAGCCAGAACCATGATATTGTCCGTCTAAACGAGGGCAATGGCTTTCAGCAATCATTTTGCCGTCAGCATAAAGTACATTGCGAATATGATCAGGTGTATCCTCATGTCCACCTTTCACTAGTACAGCTTTTGCGCCCATCTCAAATAATTTTTGAGTGGCTTGCTCAATATCATCAATACCTGTTAATGCTCTTAATTCAACTGTATTTGGGGTAATGACTGTAGCTAAAGGGATTAACTCAACAAATGCTTTAACTAATGTTGCTTGATCACCGAGTGAACCCCCACTATTCGCGACTAATACTGGATCGAGTACATATTGATAATCTGGGTGTTGACGTAAAAACTCAGCCAATGCAGCAATATTATCGGTTGTACCCAGCATGCCTGATTTTACACATTTAATCGGTAAATCAGCCACTACTGCATTTGCTTGAGCAAGTAGTAACTCTTTTGACGTGGCTTCAAAACCAAACACTTGTTGCGAGTTTTGAATGGTCAATGCTGTGCAGGCAATGGCTGCATGTGCGCCACTTTGCCCAATTGCCTCAATATCTGCTTGTAAGCCAGCACCACCTGATGGATCTAAACCTGAAAAACATAGTACGGTAGGACGCACAGCCATTTCCTTTTATTCTCTCATTTGAGCTAGTATATGGGAGTTTCGAGAAACTCTCGACTATGTTATGTAAGGCTTTAAGAGATTGAACGAATGACGATCAAAAATATTCTGATTGATTTAGATGGGACTTTAACTGACCCTAAAGCGGGTATTCATCGCTCAATTCGTTATGCTTTAGAAAAACTGGGCCACCCTTTAGCGGATGGAGTTGATTTAGATTGGACGATTGGACCTCCGTTGAAAGCTTCTTTGGCAAAGTTATTAAATACTCAGGATGATGATTTTGCTGAACAAGCGTTACTTGCTTATCGTGAGCGTTTTTCAGTGACTGGTTTATTTGAAAATGAAGTTTATGCAACAGTGGTACAAACGTTGCAACAGTTACAACTACAAGGTTATCGATTATTTTTAGCGACGGCGAAGCCAACAGTTTATGCGAAACGTATCCTTGCCCATTTTGGTTTGGATCAATTTTTTACTGAAATGTATGGCAGTGAATTAACAGGTGAACGTACCAATAAAGTAGATCTAATAGCTTATATTCTTGAAAAAGAGCAATTGGATGCGCAGCAATGCATTATGGTGGGAGACCGACAATATGATGTGATTGGTGCACGTGCCCATGGTATTGAAACCATTGCTGTAAATTATGGTTATGGCACAGCAGAAGAACTTGCTCAAGTACAACCGATTGCTCAAATTTCACAATTTAGCCAATTGCTTAATACGGTGAATCAACTGAATTTAGAACGAAAAGTATCATAATCATGAACGCAATAAAAAGCCTCGAATGATCGAGGCTTTTTTGTTTCATTAAATATTATGTTTTAAGCGATATTGAACCAATTCTTCGATACTAATCACGGTAAGGCCATGTGTTTGAGCATAAGCTAGAACTTGAATACCTGATGCCATAGAGCCATCAGGATTAGTCAGTTCACATAATACGCCAGATGGTTTTAAACCAGCCAAACGGGCTAAATCTATTGTTCCTTCAGTATGTCCTCTACGAGTTAATACGCCACCATTACGTGCACGTAATGGGAACACATGACCTGGTCGACTGAGGTCACTTGCAATAGCACCATCTTTAGTGGCAGCTAAAATTGTTGTTACGCGATCTTTAGCAGAAACACCAGTGGTCACACCTTGTGCAGCTTCGATCGTTACCGTGAATGCTGTTTTAAATTGGCTAGAATTGTCGACCACCATTGGTGGGAGTGCTAGATGATCGGCCAACTCTTCTGTCAGACATAAGCACACAATACCAGAACCATCACGAATCATTCGTGCCATGGTTTCGACAGTGAGTGTTTCAGCAGCAATAATAAGATCGGCTTCATTTTCACGATCGAAATCATCCATTACCAATACTGGTTTGCCTTGGCGGATATCTTCTAAAGCTTGTTGAATACGTTGTTCAGCAGGGGAAAGGGCTGAAAAGAAAAGTTCGGGTTGAATTAAACTCGACATAATGAAACGCTCTCGTAAATAGGATACGGTTGAACATTTCAGGACTGATGTAAAAAATAAGCGTACACCAAAACAACGCGAAAAGCGTATTTCAGTGGTTTCGTCTTCTTTCATCCGGACTATACCGTCGGCTTTGGTCTCTCACCAAATCTGCGAGTATATAAATATATACAGGCTCGTGGGCTGATTAGGTCACTTGATTGCAAGGCCCAACTTACCACCGGTGGGGAATTACACCCCGCCCTGAAGCGATGTGCTTTGATTATAGCTAGTTTTTTGAGAGGAAAGGGAACTATTTATGAAATGGATCGTTCTATTGAAATATGAATTTAAGCAAATGAAGTTTCGGTTTTGTCGTGGAGAAGTCATTGTTTTTGAATTGTTTTGATGAGTTCTATTCAGCACTTAGTATCGACCTAGCCATAAAAAAAGCCAGTTCACATTGACTGGCTTTTTAGAAATTTTTTAAATATTTATGCAATTTGTACAGGAATACAGTTTGCCGTGTGATTGACTGTATTGTCCGGATTTGCATAAACCAAACGTGGTTTGTGAAGGTTGGCTTCTACTTCAGTGAAATCACCAAAAGTTGCAATAATGACTAAATCACCGACATCAGCTTGGTGTGCTGCGCCACCATTCACTGAAATAATACCTGAGTCATCTTCACCACGAATTGCATAAGTTGTGAAGCGTTTGCCGTTGGTTACGTTCCATACGTGGATTTCTTCGTATTCACGAATCCCTGCTAAGTCCATTAATACACCATCAATTGCACAAGAACCTTCATAATGAAGTTCTGCATGAGTGACAACTGCACGGTGAATTTTACATTTTAATAAACGAGATAGCATGGCTAGCGTCTCCTGAGTAAGACCTAAGATGAATATCTTATTGGTTGACTTGTCACGTTTCCCGCTGGCGATAGGCGGTTTGATGCGCATTTTGCGCTTAAAAATGCAATATGGCAAGCGTGATTGATCAACAATTCAGTTTAAATTTAAGCGGGTTTGTATGCATTAATTTGATTCATTGCCTGTGAAACTTGTCCATCGACAAGCATTTTCACTTTTGATAAAGCATGATCAATCGCAGCATCCATTAAAGCTTGTTCACTGCTAGGAGCTTTGCCAAGCACATGACCAGAAACACGTTCTTTAGAACCAGGATGTCCAATTCCTATACGTAAGCGATTGAAATTAGCACCAATATGTGGAACGATGTCGCGAAGACCATTATGTCCGCCATGTCCACCACCTGATTTTAAACGAATAATACCAGGATCCATATCGAGTTCATCATGAGCAACAAGAATTGCTTCAGGTGCAACTTGATAAAATTTGGCAAATGGTACGACACTTTGACCAGAACGGTTCATGAAAGTGGTAGGTAAGAGTAAACGTACGTCATGACCATCAATTTGACCACGACCGCTGTATCCATGAAATTTTGGATCAGCCTTTAAAGAAATACCATAACGATCTGCAAGCTGTTCTACGAACCAGAAACCTGCATTATGGCGGGTTTGGGCATATTCCTTACCAGGATTACCCAAACCAACAATTAGCGAAATATTTGACACTAATTTACGCCTTTAACACTTATGCGCGTTTAAAGTCAGCGTGCATAGGTGTGTTTTTAGCTGGGTGACGTTGTAACGCTTGGATTTTAACGTTTTCAACTTTATCACCGATTTTGATTTCGATAACTTCTTCGAAGAAAGCATTGTTTTCTAAAGCTTTAACGATTTCACGAAGCTCTAAAGTAACAGCTACAGGCTCAGCGCTACCACCATAGATGATTGCTGGGATTTGAGCAGCGTGGCGAAGGCGGCGGCTCGAACCTTTCCCTTGTTGTGCTACTTCACGTACTTGAGCGTTTAATACGAAGTTTGCCATGGGCATATCCTCATTGAGTTTGAGTAACTAAACTTGCGACCAGTTTAGTGATAGAAAAACCCTAGCGAGCTAGGGTTTAAGAAAAAAAGCTGGGCTATTATAGATAACTATCGAACATAGCGCTAATAGATTCTTCGTTATTGATACGACGAATTGTTTCAGCAACCATGCTTGCAACAGAAACTTGGCGAATTTTACCTAAGTTTGCTGCTTCATCTGAAAGAGGAATCGTGTCAGTAACAACGAGTTCATCAATAACAGAGTTACGAAGGTTATCAATCGCTTTGCCTGATAAAACAGGGTGAGTCGCATAAGCAATCACTCGACGAGCACCAAATTGTTTCAGTGCATCCGCAGCTTTGCAAAGCGTACCTGCTGTGTCGACCATGTCATCAACAATGACACAGTCACGATCTTTTACATCACCAATCAAATGCATCACTTGTGACTCATTTGCTTTTTGGCGACGTTTATCAATGATAGCTAAATCGATATCACCTAACTGTTTTGCAACAGCACGTGCACGAACAACACCACCAACGTCAGGTGAAACCACCATAAGGTTGTCATGTTGTTGTTGACGTAGGTCTGCCAATAACGCAGGCGTTCCGTAGATGTTGTCAACAGGAATATCAAAGAAACCTTGAATTTGGTCTGCGTGTAAGTCGATCATTACCACACGGTCAATACCTACAGTTGTCAGCATGTCTGCAACAACTTTTGCAGTAATTGGAACACGAGCAGAACGTGGACGACGATCTTGACGTGCATAACCGAAATACGGAATGACTGCAGTGATACGACCAGCACTTGCACGACGCAAAGCATCAGCCATGACCAAGATTTCCATCAGGTTATCGTTGGTAGGCGCACAAGTAGATTGAACGATAAAAACGTCTTTACCACGAACATTTTCAGTAATTTCAACTGAAATTTCACCATCAGAAAACTTACTTACAGAAGCAGCACCGAGAGGGATATGTAAATGGCTTACGACTTTTTGGGCGAAATGTGGATGAGCACTTCCACTAAAAACGACAAGATTGGGCATGAAGCACCCTTGGCGGTTGGCTTATAATGAATTTGGATGGCAGGGGCGGCTGGATTCGAACCAACGGATGGCGAGATCAAAACCCGCTGCCTTACCACTTGGCGACGCCCCTAATGCGGCAGAACTTTAATCGTTTTGCATGATAATGTCAATATGATTGAACAGGTATCAATATAAAACAAGTCTGTCTAAAGATATGGCAGGGGCGGCTGGATTCGAACCAACGGATGGCGAGATCAAAACCCGCTGCCTTACCACTTGGCGACGCCCCTATTACATACATCTACAGGTGAAAATTGGCAGGGGCGGCTGGATTCGAACCAACGGATGGCGAGATCAAAACCCGCTGCCTTACCACTTGGCGACGCCCCTAACGTGTAACTTTGAAATGTCTTAAAGGTGATTCTGCTAAACTATTGACCAAGTAAGCTTTACAAGGCGCGTTTTGCAAAATTTTCTTTATATCCATTTCACTTGTTACTTCAATAAAAACACAAGCACCTGTACCTGTAAGCTTTGCTAGACCAAATTGATCTAAATATTGCATCGCTTCTTCAACTTCAGGGTATAACTGTCGAGCCAGAGGTTCGAAGTTATTTCCAAAGCTAGAAGGTTCTAACTGATAGGCGCAAAATGTAGTGATCTTAGAATCTCTTGTCAACATTTTTTGTGAAAAAAGTGCTTGAGTGCTGATAAAACAATCAGGTTTTAAAATTATGAATTGTTTTTGAGCTAAGTCTATGAATGATAAATGTTCACCTATGCCTTCTGCCCATGCATTTCGACCAAAAATAAAGATAGGCACATCGGCACCCAGTTGCACACCATAATCAGCTAATTGCTGTTCATTTAAACCGCATTGCCACAGTTGATTGAGTACAATGAGTGTAGTGGCTGCATTAGATGAACCGCCGCCAAGACCAGCACCCATCGGAATATTTTTCTCGATTTGAATATTTAACCCACATGGTTCTTTTGCATGGGGTTTGAGTAATTGTGCTGCACGATAGATTAAGTTTTTTTCAAGAGCAACCTCGTTTAAGCCTTCAATATGAATCATTCCATCCGCAATTGGCTCAAAAGTCATCCAATCATATAAATCAATCAGTTGAAAAATAGTTTGTAATTCATGATAACCATTGTCTCTACGACCAGTGATGTGCAGAAATAAATTCAATTTAGCAGGGGAAGGTACTCTAATCATAAAAGAATCTAATCTATCGGTTTTGAATCACCATTGTAATACGGTTTTCTTTATCGTCAGCAAGTGCTTGCTTCAACAAAAGTTTATTTGGAAGGATTTGCTTATCGTTATAGCTGAAATCAACAGTCCAGCCATCTTCAATGAGCTGTTTCAAGCGATTTTGTTCGTCTTTGCTCGCTTGAGCATTTTGTGTCGCAGGCTTCGCTTGTACCCAGTAGGCAAGGTGCATAATCGGTGCCTGCCAACCTGTTGCTTTTTCTAATAACTCTTCAGGTGTAGCTGCCGTAATCAGACCTGTTTTGGCGCTATTTAAGGTGACTTGACCTGATTTGCCTTCAATTTGGGTTTTCCCAACACCTAAAATTCCAGTCAGTTCAATATCAAATTGATCTTGTTGTTGAACCCATGTAAAAAAAGCACTGCCAGACTGTTGTGGTGTACGTACACCTATTTTACCTTGTAAGCTAAAGTTATTTTCATCTTGCACTTGTGGTGAAGCAATTATCTTATTTGGTTGGCTTAGATGTTGGCAGCCTGTTAATACTAGGACACTACTGCTACATATCGCGACACATAATTTTGAAAACAAGCGCATGTATTTAACTCTTTTTTACAGTGATAGGTAAGATTAAGCTATCAAGTTGTTGTAATTGTGGGGCATTTGCATGTTTTTGTTTCAATTGCTGTAACACCTCACTAAATTGTGTGAGTGCGCCTTGCATATACAGCGCTTTAGCATAGCGAACTCCAATATTGATATTTTGGCTAATTGAATAGGCTTGTCCCAAGACTTTGGTTGCGGTATCAAAATCATTTTGTAGAAAAGCGATATAGCCCAATGTATCAAGAATAGAGGCTTGTTCAGGTGCAAAGTTGAGCGCTAGTTCTGCATATTTGCGCGCTTCTTTTAGGCGACGATTTTGCAATGCTAAGGTATAGGCATAAGCGTTTAAATAGGTCGGGCTATTGGGTTCAATAATTAAAAGTTGCTTCAAAGTTTTATCTAATTTATCCCGATCGGTATAAGGATCCAGCAATAATACTTCTGCATAAATCAGTTCAGGATCATCGGGTAAGCTCTTAATCGCTTCATCTAGCAATACTAAAGCTGCTTTTTTATTATCCATCTTTTTTAAAATATCAGCTTGAGCTTGATAGAGGAAACTTGCATGTTGTGGATAATTCACCCGTTCTTGTGTCAGAAAGCGTAAAGCATCATTTAATTGCCCTTGCTTTTCGAAAATAGTGACCATATTGCGTCGAGACACAATATATAAGCTGCCATCCACGAGCCGATAATATGCTTTTGCGGTTTCATAATGTTGTTTGCGCTGTGCATTGATTGCAAGATAGTAATAAGCTTCATTCTGATATTTTGCTGAAGAACGCAATTCAACTAAATATTGTTCAGCTTTTTCGTATTGTTTTAAATCAATACTGGTTAAGCCGGCAATAAATAAGGCTTCTTCAGTTTTTGGATAATCTTTGATAATACTTTCAAGCTTATCTAATGCTTGCTGTTGTTGATTGATTTGAATGTAATAGCGAGCTTCAGCTAATCGTATATCAATATTGCTTTTATTTTTTCGACTGGCTTGTGCAAACCACTTTTGTGTTTCAGCATCGTCGCGTAAAGCCATTAATAGATTGGCTTTCATCAGAATGAAACTGGTCGATTTTGAACGTTTACGTAAGGCTTTATTGATATTATTTAATGCTTGCTCATATAAGCCATCTTGCGCTTCTAATCCAGCGATTAAAGCCAAGATAGATGGGTTTTCACGTTCTTTACTGGTACGTAAAGCATTTAATAAAATTTCACGATCTTGTGCTTGTTCGGGTGCAATCCCTGCCAAAATTTGTTCGAGATCAGCAGTTGGGTCAATATTTAAGATCTTATCTAAGGTTTTAGCTGCCAATTCATATTCATGAGTTTTCAGGGCAATATGTGATAAGTAAAATAAAGCAGGAACATCTTTGGGTTCTTGTTCTACCCAATGTGTTGCAATATCTAATGCAGATTGAAAATCGTTATATTCTAAGGCGACATCTAAGGCACGCTGTTTGATAGTTGTTGAATTACTTCGAATTGCCAGCACTGTATAATTGTGTAATGCAGTTGCAATATCATCATAAGCAAGAGAAAATTCAGCAACCATACTTTGTTGTAATGCGTTGTCAAAGCCTTTATCTGCATACATGTCGTGTATTGCTTGTGCAGAGACATACGAGCTCATGCTACCTAACAACAAGATTGTGGTAGAATACCGTCGAATCGTCTTGCCGCTAAAAAGGGTACGGCGATATAGCTGACGCAATTTTTATTGATCCAAAGTAATGCTTTTTATGACACCGATGTTGCACAATAACATAAATTTAGCGAAATGATGATCTGATATGTCTTTCTTTGCATTGGGTGTCAACCATCAAACAGCTTCTGTTGAACTTCGTGAACAAATCGCTTTCAACGCAGAGCGATTAGCTGCGCTATTGCTTGAACAAAATAAACATTCACCTTTGAATGATTTAGTTGTTGTATCAACTTGTAATCGCACTGAAGTTTATGCCATGACAGAAGATGCTGATAGTGTTCTGACTTGGTTAGCCCAAGTGAATAATATTGATGTAAAACAGTTAATTCATCATGTTTATCGTTACGAAAATGCCCAAGCTGTTACACATTTAATGCGTGTTGCAAGTGGTTTAGACTCTTTGATGTTGGGTGAGCCACAAATTTTAGGGCAAGTCAAAAGTGCTTTGGCTTTATCTAAAGACGCACAAACTGTGTCGCCTGAACTAAATAGTGTTTTTGAATATGCTTTTTATGCAGCGAAACGTGTTCGTTCAGAAACCTCTGTAGGTAGCCATGCTGTTTCAATGGGTTATGCAGTTGCTCAGTTAGCATTGCAAGTCTTTAGCCGCCCTGAAAAGTTAACGGTTATGGTAGTTGCCGCAGGTGAAATGAATAGTTTGGTTGCTAAGCATTTAGCGGAAATGGGTGTGGCAAAAATTCTAATTTGTAACCGTAGCCGTGAGCGTGCTGATTTACTGGCACAAGAAATTGCTCACCAAGTTGAGGTTGAAATTATTCCTTTTGCTGAACTTGCCCAGAATTTATATAGAGCAGATGTTGTCTCGAGCTGTACAGGAAGTTTACATCAAGTTATTCAATATTCAGATGTTAAAGCCGCACTTAAAAAGCGTCGCTATCAGCAAATGTTGATGGTCGATTTGGCTGTTCCACGTGATATTGATCCGAAAGTTGAATCATTAGATAACGTATATTTATATGGTGTGGATGATCTACAAAGTGTGATTGATGAAAATTTAGCGCAACGTCGTCAGGCGGCTGTTGAGGCTGAAATTATGGTGAATCAATTGGCTACTCAATTGATGACCCAACAAAAAGTGAAAGAGGCGAGTAGCACCATTCAAGCTTATCGTCAGCACAGTGAAGAAGTCAGCCAAAAAGAGTTGGCACATGCATTAGAGTTATTGCAACATGGTCATGCCGCAGAACAGGTGATGCGGGAGTTTGCTCATCGCCTATCACAGAAACTTATGCACCCAACTTCTATTTTATTAAGAGAAGCTGCTAAAGCTGAAAATCCAGATTATTTTGAATGGTTACAGCAACATCTACAGGATGTGTTTGAGCATGAGCGTAAACCGAGACAGTAACTTAGCTTAGGACAATAACTTCAAGCTAATCTGTTTTGTTAATTCATTTAATTGTTGACGTAAATTGCGTGATTCAATGAGTGAGATAGGTGATCTCAGTTTTAATTTTAAATATTTTTCTTGTAGATTTAATGAAAAGTCCTTAGCCAATTTATCAGCAATCTCAGGTGCTTGAGTTAATGACTCAATATTGGTTCTCTGCATAACATCGGCAATCTCATGACTATAACGACTACATGCACCGAGTACGTAATACGTTGCTAATTCCTGATCATCAGGTAAATCATCAAATACAATATTGAGCACTGCTAAAACTTTAGCCAGCAGCTCAGTTTGGTCAATCACTGCCAGTAATTCTTCAAAATGAATATAGAGGAATGGGTGATGCATTAAAATTGCGATTGCAAAATCTTCATCTTTGGTTTGAATATTAAAAGATAAAGAGGCATCGTGGCTGATTTGAGGGGTAAAACGTTTGCCTAGACCGAGTTTCTCACGGAAAGACTGACTCAGCAGATAACGGAATGAGCCATGTTTAGGTAATAACTCTGTTAATTCACGTAGTTCTCCCATGACTAAACTTTTACCTTCTGGCGTGCTAACGTCATGCTGCCCTGTTAAATAGGCAAACACAAAGTCAGATAAAAGCGGTGCCTGTTGTAATAATTTTTGGAAGTTTTCTAAGCCTTCACGACGAATTAATGAGTCTGGATCATGTTCATTCGGAAGCACAAAGAATTTTAATTCACGACCATCATTAAGTAAGGGTAGCGCAATTTCTAAGGTGCGTCGTGCTGCTTTCTGTCCAGCAGCATCCCCATCAAAGGCAATGGTAATACGAGAATTTTGTTTAAATAGAGTGGTTAAATGATCCGCATTACTGGCTGTTCCCAGGGTTGCGACAGCACCATTGATACCATATTGCTGCAATGCAATCACGTCCATATAGCCTTCGACCATTAACCAATCATTGGCTTTGAGTTTACGACCCTCATACAAACCATAAAGCAATTGATTCTTGTGGAATACCTCTGAATCTGGTGAGTTAATATATTTAGGTTTAATTTCATCATTGAGCGCACGACCACCAAAACCAACCACGCGGCCTTTATGATCACGGATCGGAAAAATCACCCGCTCACGTAATAAATCAAAATCTCGACCACTATCACTAGAGCGAATCAGACCCAGCTGTTTCAAACCTTCAATATCTTGTGGAAAGGCTTTTTCTAAATGCTGCCAATCCTCTGGTGCATAACCTAAACGCCAAAATTGAATCGTTTGTGCCGATAAGCCACGCTGTTTGAAATAATTTTGTGCTTTTTGACTTGATGGGAGTTGACGTTCATAAAACTGAGCAACGTTTTCCAATAAGTCATAGAGATTACCTTCTTGAACTTGTTCATCCATATAGAAGGATGGATCAAATTGAGCAAAAGGATCATCCATAACACGATCTCTATTGACAAAATGCCCATCTATAAATTCGTCTGCTACAGAAATAGGTGCTGGATTTTCAGCGACTGACGTGTTTGTTGGTTGAGCCGCTGCAATTTGTTGAGGACTACGTTTATAAGAAAGTTTTTTATTGTCGTGATTATCTTTCGGTAATTCGATGCCTGTCTGATTAGACAAGTCTTTCATCACATCGACAAAGTTACGACTATCAATGTCCATGAGGAAGCGAATCGCATTTCCATTGGCTTGACACCCAAAGCAGTGGTAATACTGCTTATCTCTATACACATGGAATGATGGAGATTTTTCCTGATGGAATGGACAACAGCCCGAGTAAGTACGCCCAGTCTTTTTTAACTTCACACGTTGACCGATTAAATCGACGATATCAGTTCGATCTAAGATTTGATCAATCGTATGTTGTGGAATTGCCATGTACATTTAACCATTTGGGACTGAGAGATAACATCTTCGTTGAAGTCAGTGTGTCAGAATTCATTGTTGCATAAAATGAAAAACAGGCAAGGGTAGACTTGCCTGTTTTGTGGTTTTGATGAGTGCAAATTAATTTGCAGCATCAGCCCCCGAAGTTTCTTTGGTCTCAGGCTTATCTAATAGCCCGAAGCTTAAACGGTTCATCCAACTTGGTTTATCAGTTGGTTCTTCAATAGGAGCAGAATCGATTTCTTCAGTTGTCGGTTTATCTAATAAACCAAGGCTCAAACGATTTGTTAAGCTGCGTTGCTCAGTTTCACCATTGGTTTGTTCTTTGACTTGTACCGTTTTAGATTCACGGCCAAGCAAGCCTAAAGTGGCACGATTGACCCAACTACCTTCTTTACGAGCAGCACGAAGATTTACTTCACCATTTGCCTTAACTAAATTTGGATAGTTCAGTTTTAAGAGATCAATATATTGTTGAGACGTCGCCTGATCGCCTAATTTTTGGTAGCTATAAGCTAATGTTGCAAGTGCTTCAGGTGTTTGTGGTGTTTGAGGATAGTGTTCAATCACCCATTGTGCGCGTTCAGCAGCAGCTAACCATGCTTTACGTTGAATATTGAACCGTGCCGCATTCATTTCACTTTCGGCTAATTCTTGACCGATAAATTTCATACGCTGTGCAGCATCTACTGAATATTGGCTACTTGGGAAACGACGAATCAAGTCTACAAAGTTTTGATAAGCGACTTTAACGTAGCTCACATCACGATGTGATTGTTGTAATGACGTATAACGAATCAAACTGTCGTAATTCATTTCCATGTTGGCTACACCCCGAACATAGTAGGCGTAATCAACATTTGGATGTTGTGGATTTAAACGAATGAAACGATCTGCCAGTGCAATCGTACCTTCATAATCTTTTTGTTTAAATTTGGCGTAGAGGAGTTCAAGTTGTGCTTGTTGAGTGTATTGTCCAGTTGGATAATACGTATCTATCGCTTCAAGTGATTTAACAGCATCCGTATATTGATTACGTTCAAGTGATTTTTGTGCTTTTTCAAAATAGACTTGTTCACTTGACTGTGGGCCTTTATCAACCACTTCTTTTTTGCTTGGATTACTGCTACAACCAACAAATACAGACGCTACGCCTAAAGATAAAGCCAATACGGTAATTTTATAATGGGGTAGCGACATAAAAATTCCTCTGCTTTTGGGACAATAAGCTACAATGGTGCTATTAAACCATTTTTGTATCGATCATCAAAATGACTTCAACACAATCTTCCAATTCAAACCTTTCTGAGACAGATTTCTTACTTGAAGATTCTGTCGATGCAGATAATCATAATTCTGATACAACTGCAACACGTTTATCGTTGCAAATTCAACTCGATGAAGAGTATCTAGGTCAGCGTATTGATCAGGTTGCTGCATTGGTTTGGAGCGAGTTTTCTCGTGAAAAGCTCAAGCAATGGATGAAAGATGGGCATCTGTTGGTAAATGGTAACATTGTAAAACCTAAATATCGTTGCGAAGGCAATGAATTGCTTACGCTGAATGTTGAATTAGAAGCCCAAACCTCGAGTCAACCTGAAAATATTCCCCTCAATATTGTCTATGAAGACGACGATATTATTGTGATTAATAAAGAGGTTGGGATGGTGGTTCATCCTGGTGCTGGCAATCCTACAGGTACTTTGGTTAATGCCTTGCTTTATCATGCACCGAAACTGGCTGAGCTTTCACGTGCAGGTTTAGTACATCGTATTGATAAAGATACCAGCGGTCTATTGGTTGTTGCAAAAACATTGGAAGCCCAGTTTTCTCTCAGTAAACAACTTGCGAAAAAAACCGTTTATCGTGTTTATGATTTAGTTGCATATGGAAATATTATTGCGGGTGGCACGATTGATGAGCCAATTAAACGTCACCCAGTCGATCGTGTCAAAATGGCAATCTTACCTGGTGGGCGTGATGCAGTAACACATTACAATGTGAAAGAGCGTTTCCGCGACTTCACGCGTATTCAGGCGCAACTTGAAACAGGACGTACCCATCAAATTCGTGTGCATTTTAGTTATCTTGGACATGGTTTGGTAGGTGATCCTGTTTATGTCAATCGTGTACGTTTCCCTGCTGGCGCATCAGAAGTCTTAATTGACATGCTACGTAGTTTTAAACGTCAAGCGTTACATGCAGCAAAATTAGGTTTAGTGCATCCACGTACTGGCGAAGAAATGATGTTTGAAGCACCATGGCCAGAGGATTTCACTCAACTGGTGGAAGTACTTCGCCAAGAGAATGAAGCGTATTAAAAAATTCTCTTTAAATAAAGGGGGATGTGTTCAGCTTCTCCCGTTCAAAAGCTAAGGGATATATCCTGGTAAGAGGACGGATTTTATGGAATTTGTACAAGGTTTGCCCAAAGGGGTATATGTTGGGCAAACAGGTATTCAGCATCCTCAAACGATTGCAACTCAAAATGAAAATCTATCAGGATTTAATCTGGCTTTGCACGTGAATGATGATGCACAACGTGTTCAGCAACATCGAATGCTCTTGTTGAATGAGTTGTCTGCATTTGGTGTAGATAAAATCACTTGGATGACACAAACGCATAGCAGCATTTGTCATACAATTAACGAGCAAATTCCATTTATTGCGCTTGAAGGTGATGGCTTAGTCACACAGCGCACAGGTCATGTTTTAATGATGATGACTGCTGATTGTTTGCCTATTGTTTTGGGTAATAACGAAGGTACAGAAGTCGCCAATCTACACGCAGGTTGGCGTGGCTTGGCTAATGGAATTGTCGAAAATACGGTTGCTGAAATGAAATCCCAACCCACTTGGGCATGGCTGGGTGCTGCCATTAGCCAGCCTTGTTTTGAGGTCGGGGTGGAAGTAACAAAGGCTTTCTGCGAAAAATATCCTGAACTGGAAAGTGCTTTTATGGCAGGTCAGGCTGAAGGTAAATATCAGGCGGATCTCTATGCGATTGCACGCTTTATCTTAAACCGTTTAGGTGTGGAAACCGTGCTTGGTGGTGATCAATGTTCCTATCTACAGTCACAGGATTATTTTTCCTATCGTCGTGATGCAAAAACTGGACGAATGGCAACCTTTGTATTTATGCAATAAATCTATCCTTTGCACTATTGATTCGCCTTGTATTCGTTAAAAATGTTAAACTTGATTCAATTCATTGGTTTTTAAATTCTCCATGTCTGTTATTGAGCAAATTACTCCCCAAATCAAAGTTTGTGTGATTTACCATAGTCCTTATGGGCACACAGCTAAGGTTGCACAATATATCGCACAAGGCGCTGAACAAGCGGGAGCCGAAGTGCATCTACTTTCAGTGGCTGCACCGCAATGGGATTTATTGGATCAGGCCGATGTGATCGTGATGGGTTGTCCAACCTATATGGGAAGCTTAACTTCTGCTTTGAAACAGTTTATGGAGGACTCCTCTAAACGTTGGTTGGCACGTACATGGCAGGGGAAATTGGCTGCTGGTTTTACTAACGGTGGTGGTCTCAGCGGAGACAAATTGGCGGTATTACAGCAAATTAATTTATTTGCGATGCAACATGGCATGTTATGGGCTGGTTTGCCATTTATGCCAACAGGAAGAAGTCCATTGGATATTAACCGAATGTCGAGTTTTCTGGGTTTAATGACGCAGTCCGATAACGCTAGCGTTGAAATTACACCGCCCGAAGGGGATTTAGAAACTGCACGCAAGTTTGGCAAATATTTGGCTGAACTAAGGATTAAAAATAATTAAAATCAATATCTTAGAATAAATAATAAAAATTTTTCTATCGGACATTATATGTCTGGCAAGGCTGCTATGATGACTTTAACAGCAAGAGTTAAAGTCGGAATAAGCCATGAAAATGACAAAACCAAAAGGTTTTCCAAAAAATTTAAATCGTCGTCAGTATCATCAAAACATTGAAATCAATAAATTGAATAGAGTATTGAATTTATATTATCAGTTACCACGTCTACCTAAACAACCTTGTCCAATGGATCAATTACAGCTAAAAGTACGGTCTTGGTATAACGATGAAATTGATGATCAATCCATGCGTAAAGCCATTAAACGGGACTTGGATAAGCTTAAAAGTATTTTAGTGACAGGTACAGTAAATTGTATTCCTAAAAAGGGCAATCAACCGAGTGAATATTATCTAAGTGAAGATGCTGCAATCGAAGAAATGGATGCTGAATTGGCTCTAGTGCTTGTTATGGCAAATAGTTATTTACATCAATGCTTACCTGAAACGATTTATAATAATGTTAAAGGTCATTTTGAATCTGCTACCAAACAATTAGAAAAAAATACTCAATTACAAGATTGGCAAGAAAGGATTCGTTTTGTACCCACAGGTTACCATAATACGAATGTTGATGATTTTCATATGGAAAAAGTTAAAAATATTTATACTGCCTTATTAAATAATGAAGAATGGGTCAAATGTTTGTATCGAAAAGAAGGTTCATTTGAGCAAACAGAATATACGCTTAAACCACATGGTATTATCCAATATGGAAATAAGCAATATCTTATGGCAAGTAAGATTATTGATCAATATAGTGAGTTGCGTACATTTAATATGCAGCGTTTTGATAATGTCAAATTTGCTAAACAGCGTATTAGTGTGGATGTTGATTCATTTGATTTAGATGATTTGGTTGAAGAAAAAGAATATGAAAATGCTCATTTTGAGAGGGAAGAACTTTCAATCAAGCTCCGTTGTGAAAGTTATTTGAGAGATGAGTTGGAATCTTATCCAATTGATGAATATCAGGATATTATTGATCAGGATGAAGATTATTTTATCCTTGAGGTAAAAATTATTATTACGACCAGTGTTTTAAATTGGTTAGTTGAAAAATCACATTCCATACAAGTGATTGAACCACAAGAGTTATTTGAAAAAGTTAAAGTACATGTCTTGGCTGCACGCAATTATTATGACGTGGACTATGATGATTTAGCAGAATATCGAGATGATGAAAAAGAAGAAAGTGATCTTGATTCATTTTCTGATGAGTCGGATGCTGAAATCGAGGATATAGATCAGGATTTAGTTGAGCCAGATCATGAGTGAAGATATTTCTATCTATACTGATGCCGACAAGATGATCTGTTTAGATCATACCAGATTATATTATAGAAATTTGCGTATTACCGTTTCATTGATTGATGTATTGCCAACTCAGTCTAAAGATACGGTTACAATTATTGTGACGGAAAATCAGGTTTTTTTAGACAAAATTAATGCGGATCATTTTAATTTTTTGATATTTATTGTTCCAGAAAAAATTATGATGCCTATAAATGCTCATTTATATAATGCTATTGTTTATAGATATACGGAAAATGAATCACATCAGATTTCGATTGAAGAAATATTGGTTAGTCTGATCTCATTTATATTTGATCGAGATTATAGTTTAGATTTTTTGGAACTAAAAAAAGCTTTATCTTTTAAGCAAGGGAAATATTTAAATATTGAATATAGTTCTATAAAAATGGAAGTTCTAGATGAAATAGAATTTGATCGTTCTCAATATAATACTTCATTTATTATTCACATGAATTTAAAGTCTTTAAAGTTTGAGAAAATGACTGAGGTAATGAATATTGTTGGGGAAAAGTTAGTTGATGAACATTGGGGTGATACCTTATTTGGAGTAAAAGACTGTGGCGATATTTTCCCAGAAGAGGTTTTTATTTTGTATGCCATTTAAATCTTAAATGATGGAAGGAGAAAATAATGTTAGGTGAAATTTATTGGAATGCTCTTCCAGCAAAGGTAACTCGGATTGGCAAAAAAGATAATGAAATTTTTGTCTTATTTGAAGGCAAGATCAATGGATATGGTCGAGTTCAATCAGGACGAATCGTCTTAAAGATGACAACTGAATTTCAGGTTGTGCATGGGGTTGTAGAATATCATGATGAACATGGAGATTTTGATTTAAATTATGTTTTAGAAGGAAATTTTGAGGACGACTCCTATGAAATGTTCTCTGGAAGTTGGAGAGAAGAGGGGCATAATTATCAGTTTGATATTTTGTTGGAGTTGGAAGAAAGAGATTTGTCTAGTTTAGCGACTGAGTTGCCAAATGATGAATCTATTATTGTGGATGAAGAAATTCATAATGAGCAAACTTTGGTTGAAAATAGTGAAGATTCAAACTTAAATAATGAAGAAAGCGGACAAGCAAGTTATTTACGAGTTGGTGCAAATCGTCAACGTGCAACCCGAAGCGATGCTCGTGTAAGAACAATTCAACGAAAAATAGAACTTTATTACGGTTTACCACAAGGGTCTGTTCGATTGGTTAATCCTGATCGTTCTATTATTCATCCATCTGCAAAAATTCGGACCTTAAGAGAGCGCTGGATGTTTGATGAATGAGATGTAAATATTAGGCTTCTTGTGAAACCCAATTTTTGCAAGAAGTGTAATGATGTACTTAATATAAAGGATAACTTAATAGATCTCTTTCATAAATCAAAAAATGATCTTCTTTTTGGTTGATATTTGCACTTCAGATTTCTTGGCATTCATGCATAATCTGCGGATGAAATACATCGATTCAAAGAAGCTTTCTGAAACACAGTTCAAG
>NZ_NHRP01000059.1:0-7377 GCF_002165385.1 Acinetobacter sp. WCHA39 | reverse complement strand
TACCCCAACAAAACAAGGTGGCTTAACTAGAGCGGAATATCACTTATAAATACGCTTTTAGTTGTTCAAACAAGTGGGACCACCTCTATATCTCGATAGGTATAGTAGAGTGATATCTCGATAGGTATAGTGTTTTGCAGTTTAGAGGAGATATCGCGATGCATACGCGGAAGGCAATAACGGAGGCGCTTCAAAAACTCGGAGTCCAAACCGGTGACCTCTTGATGGTGCATGCCTCACTTAAAGCGATTGGTCCGGTCGAAGGAGGAGCGGAGACGGTCGTTGCCGCGTTACGCTCCGCGGTTGGGCCGACTGGCACTGTGATGGGATACGCGTCGTGGGACCGATCACCCTACGAGGAGACTCTGAATGGCGCTCGGCTGGATGACGAAGCCCGCCGTACCTGGCTGCCGTTCGATCCCGCAACAGCCGGGACTTACCGTGGGTTCGGCCTGCTGAATCAATTTCTGGTTCAAGCCCCCGGCGCGCGGCGCAGCGCGCACCCCGATGCATCGATGGTCGCGGTTGGTCCGCTGGCTGAAACGCTGACGGAGCCTCACGAACTCGGTCACGCCTTGGGGGAAGGATCGCCCGTCGAGCGGTTCGTTCGCCTTGGCGGGAAGGCCCTGCTGTTGGGTGCGCCGCTAAACTCCGTTACCGCATTGCACTACGCCGAGGCGGTTGCCGATATCCCCAACAAACGGTGGGTGACGTATGAGATGCCGATGCTTGGAAGAGACGGTGAAGTCGCCTGGAAAACGGCATCGGATTACGATTCAAACGGCATTCTCGATTGCTTTGCTATCGAAGGAAAGCCGGATGCGGTTGAAACTATAGCAAATGCTTACGTGAAGCTCGGTCGCCATCGAGAAGGTGTCGTGGGCTTTGCTCAGTGCTACCTGTTCGACGCGCAGGACATCGTGACGTTCGGCGTCACCTATCTTGAGAAGAATTTCGGAACCACTCCGATCGTGCCTCCGCACGAGGCCGTCGAGCGCTCTTGCGAGCCTTCAGGTTAGAGGCCGTCGACAATGATAATCTGGATCAACGGACCTTTCGGCGCCGGAAAGACGACGCTCGCTAAGCGGCTGCGCGATCGGCGTTCCAAATCGCTGATCTTTGACCCCGAGGAAATCGGGTTCGTGGTGAAAGAAACGGTCCCCATGCCAGCGAGCGGAGACTATCAGGATCTCCCCTTGTGGAGGGGACTTACGATCGCGGCGGTCAGGGAGATTCGAAGGAATTACTCGCAGGACATCATCATCCCAATGACGCTCGTGCACCCGGACTATCTGACTGAGATACTCGACGGGGTAAGGCGGATCGACGATCAGCTGCTGCACATCTTTCTGACGCTCAACGAGGACCTATTGCGTCACCGGATCGCGAACCAGACCATGCATCCTGACCCGAATCGAAATGCGGAGATTCGAGAGTGGCGATTAGCGAATGTCGCCCGATGCTTGGCCGCAAGGGAACGGCTTCCATGCACAACCCGTGTTCTCGATAGTGGTGCACACACCAGCGATGAACTCGCAGCGATGGTGCTCGACGGAATCGATGGGCGCACCTGATCGCCTTCGACGCCTGCGCAAAGCGTAGCGCGAGGGTGGCGGGCTCACGACCAAACGCCCAGAGGTCGATCATCGCAGGGATGTTTGGCTTTGTGGTGCGGACGACGGGACTCGAACCCGTACTCTCACAGAGAAGCAGATTTTCGTACCACCTCGACTTTCGCCGCCGTCTGATGACGTTCGTGGTCTGGACTGTCCCTTCGCCATTGCCCGAAGGCTTTAGGCGCCGCCCGTCCAGTCTCTACACCTTCCCCCGAAGGGGCTTGGCTCGGGATTGGCTTAGGGTATTGCCCGTTAGCGTTCCCCGACTTTGAGCGGTTCTACTCCGCGGATTTCCCCGCGGGCACTCCAATTTTAAAGTCTGCTGCGTCTACCGATTTCGCCACGTCCGCCTTTTTTCGCCGTTCCTAGCGCTCGTGCGATGCACCTATGTTGCACCTAGCGCCGAATCGTTCTTCGTCATCCTGAAAAACCACGTCTCCTAAAGCCTTGCATAGCTTATCTTTTCTCCACCACGAACTTTTTTGTGGGATGGTAGAAAAAAAGACTTTTTAAGTCCGCTGGCTTGCCAGGCCTTGTTAGCTTGTACGGTCATGGTTATCGGGTAAAGAATATTGACGGCATCGCTGGTGTCGGTGGCTGAAAAGCCGGCTCCCATCAGGGCAATAGCCATTTCAGATGCAGGCGTACAGGGCAATGGTCAACAGCTACAGCCTGTCTGACGATTCCGGCGTCATGGCTGCGGCGGCTATCACGCATTTTTTGTTCGGTCAGGCGGTGTTTTCGTACCTCAATGGTTGGAGCGTGTTGATCGGACCTGGTACAGGTTTGGACAGCACGGGCTGCAAATACGCAAGGGATTTAATGGGCCTGGTGGCGTTCACGGCTTTTATCGTGACGTTTCTGTTCAGGGGCTACTCATAATCTCGTGGCTCGGCGGTTCCCGGCACACCATGACAGTAAGGAAGGACCCTGTGTCTCAACTCTCCCAGCTTCGAAGCCCCGCCGCCGTGCAGGCTGCCATCGATGAGTTCGTGCAACTGGGCCGCACGAAATTCCTGGCGCGCCACGGCTACGGCAAGTCCCGCGACTTCCTGGTACGTGATCCGAAGACCGGCACCGATTGCGATTCCAAGGCCATCGCCGGTGTGGCCTTCGGCAAGCAATTTCCCGAGCAGGGCCCGCTCACTGCTGACAGCTTCTCCGGTGGCGAGGCGACCGTCGTTCCGGCGCTGACGCGGCTCGGGTTTCGCATCATTCGCATCGGCGAAGACTGGTCCGAAGAAGAGGTCCTGGCCACGGTCGAAGACTATTTCGACATGCTGCGTGCCGAGGCGGCTGGGGAGCCGTACAACAAGTCCGAGCACAACCAGGCACTGCGCCAACTGCTGAACGGTCGCAGCAAGTCTTCAGTCGAGCTCAAGCACCAGAACATTAGCGCCGTACTCGATGCCCTGGGCCTGCCCTATATCAACGGCTACAAGCCACGCGGCAACAGCCAACTGCTGCTGCGTAAATCCGTACACGCCTACGTTCTGGAACATCAGCAGACGGTCGGCGCTCTTGTCGATGCCCTGGAGGAGGTAAAACTTCCGGGTGACAAAACCTACCGAGCGGCTTTGGTAGAACCACCCGCCCGTGAAGTGCTTGTGCGTACCCCGGCATCTCTACGGCAACGCCTACCGCGAAAGTTCGATTATGCCGCTCGCGATGAAGCCAACCGCAAGCTGGGCCGGGCAGGGGAGCAGTGGGTGATTGGCTACGAACAGCAACGCCTGACCGAGCTCGGCCACCCAGAGCTTTTTCAGCGGCTGGATTGGGTGTCCGACACCCAGGGAGACGGTGCGGGGTTCGACATCCTGTCGTTCGAAGAGGACGCCCATGAGCGCTTCATCGAGGTGAAAACCACCAATGGCGGGGTAGGCTCGTCTTTCTTGGTCAGCCACAACGAACTCGAATTCTCCAAGGAGGCGGGCGATCAATTCCATCTGTATCGCGTGTTCCAGTTTCGGGACGGTCCGCGCCTGTTCACGCTACCCGGCGACCTCAGCCAACATGTGCATCTCAAGCCGACGGACTACCGGGCGAGTTTCCGGAGTTTGGTGGGGTAAAGGCAGGGTTCTGTTGAGCCGAATGGCTGTGTGCGGCCGATTCTGTTGAAAAAGTAGCGGCCTCCCCATGCCGTTGGCAAAATTGCTTTGTCAGCGAGCGTGGGGGCGAACAGCATGATGGGACAGTTACCGGGAGGACAGCAGCGCCTGTTCTACTCGTTCAATCTGGAAGATCACGTCCCGGCCCAACATCTCCTGCGCAGCATCGACCAGTGCTTGGATCTCAGTGATCTACGTGCCTACCTGGCAGATTTCTATAGCCCCATCGGGCGTCCCTCGATTGACCCGGAGTTGATGGTGCGCATGCTGGTCGTCGGCTACTTGCTATGGCATTCGTTCCGAGCGGCGATTGTGCGAAGAGGTGCACCTGAACCTGGCCTATCGCTGGTTCTGCCGGTTGGGTCTGGAAGACGAAGTCCCCAATCACTCGACCTTCTCGAAGAATCGCCATGGGCGTTTTCGTGACAGCGATCTATTCCGCTGGTTATTCAATGAGGTGCTGCGGCGCTGCATGGCAGCCGGCCTAGTCAAGGGTGAAGGTTTCGCCGTCGACGCCAGCATCATTAAGGCGGATGCCAGCCGGCAACGTGGGGTGGCGGGAGATGAGGTCGATTGGAACGATCCAAAGCTCAGCAGCCGCGCAGTGCGCGAGTACCTCGAAGCCCTTGATGAAGAGGCGCTGGCTGAGGCTCTTCCCAAGAAAATTTCGCTCACTGATCCTCAGTCCCGTTGGACAGCAGCGCCAGGTGGCCCGGCCTTTTTTGCCTACTCCACGAATTACCTGATCGACACTGAGCACGGTGTGATCATGGACGTGGAAGCTACCCCGGCGCACCGTACCGCCGAAGTCGATTCGACTAGGACGATGGTCGAGCGTGTCGAGGCGCAGTTCGATCTCACACCGGAACGCCTTATCGGCGATACCGCTTATGGCACCGCCCCGATGCTGGCCTGGATGGTCGAAGAAAAGGACATCGAACCGCATGTGCCGGTGTGGGACAAGACCGAGCGCAAGGACGACAGCCTCTCCAGTAACGACTTTCACTGGAGTCAGGACGCCAATGAATATCGCTGCCCAGCCGGCAAACCGCTACGCAGTGAATGGCGCGCCTTCACCCAGCAAAGGTCGCGGGTAACTAAGGCCAAAACCGTCATTTACCGCTCCAGCCAAACCGACTGCGCCACCTGCCCGTTGAAAGCGAAATGCTGCCCCAACACGCCGAATCGGAAGATCGTCCGCAGCATCCATGAGGCTGCCCGCGACGTGGCTCGACGCATCGCCAAGACACCGGAGTACCTCGTCTCTCGCTGCGAACGAAAGAAGGTGGAGATGCTTTTCGCCCACCTCAAACGGATCATGAAACTCGACCGTTTACGACTGCGTGGCCTAACGGGTGCCACTGACGAATTCACCTTGGCTGCGATGGTGCAGAACCTGCGCCGCATGGCCAAGCTTTTGCCTCAAGGGCCACCGCTGACGGGATAGGTATGCCTGCTACGAGCAGAAACCCTCAAATTAACCCTTAAACCTGAGCAAGGACGCTCAGTGAAACGCCGGAAGGCAACTTGAAGTGGCTTGCAGCCACTTCGACAGCAGGCACACCTGATCGGCAGGCTGCCGCTAAAGCTACTTTTTCAACAGAATCGGCCGATTTGTGCCGGTCGTCAAGGACCGCTTCGGATCACTCTCAACCGGATCGCGGGCCAGCTGATTTGCTAAAACCCGCGCCAAACTCAACGAAGGATTTCGCATGATCCGTTTTTTTTGGCGATCACGCTCGGCCTGATGGTTGGCTGCTCGTCGAGTTCAAGTTCGATCTGATCAGTGAGCGGTAGCGCAAGTGGATCGCCTCAGCCAAGCAGCGTTGTTGCCGGCGGCCGGAAGAAAGCCTTGAACTAGTAGCGGAAAGGATGAAACTTTATTTTTACGATTCTCAGCATTTTCCAAGGTTGAGCGAAAATTAGGATGATACTTTAATGATTCCGGCCTCCATCCCCACAAAACGCTTGCAGATGGCAGAATTGAAATAAGTCATTGTTTTAAATGGATTTTTGCAGGAATTGCTACGTTGCAGGGTCCTGTAGTTAGGATGACACTTTATTTTCCTCCCACAATCAAAGCATCCATCCATGCATTTGTGAAATCAGAACCCATTGAACGCATTGAGTTTGAAAAAAACTTGCTGAACTTAGGTATCGTGAACAATTATGAAAAATATATAGACTACAATAATTTGCTGTTTCACGTTTTGTTTAGCAAATGGATTAACAGTCCAGTTGACTTTGGATATTTTGTCGATCAAAACTTTTACGGTGCCAGCTAAGCTCACTCAAAACATCTACGGTGTAATACACCGTAAAAAGAATTGCACCTGGTACTTGCCACTAAAAAATGACAGTGAATGACATTTTGAGAGAAAAAAATTGTGGGGTAGTGCCTTTTCTACTCCTTTGAGAATTTTAATTATGACAATTCCGATACACCTAACAATAACTTCATATTTTTCTTTCTTGAACTAAGATTCAATAACTTAACTAATTTCTATTTCAATCATAAAATATGATATGTTGACCTTAAGAATAATTCATAAACTTTACTATGTTTGCTTTAAAAACAATTCATTTAGAAAAGAAAGTCTCAAACGAAAATCAAATTATTCTTTTATTTGATTTAGATTCATTCTGTCCATGTATGTACCCTATGCTGTACACCATGAAATTTCTTAGATTTCAAAGTATCTCTACGCAGCATGCAGATTTAATCGCAATAAAATTTTGGTATGAATTTTGGTTTGAAAAGTTTGCCACGTCCTTTTGTGAGTCGTTCTATTCGACATCCTATAATTTTGAGATCATTCAATGTGAAATTGATAATTTCATTGTTTACTTAGAAAATAATAAAAAACTTGAAAGTAATCTTATACGGCTAAGCAATTCAGAACATATTAATTACACAACAATTGGTCATAGAGTTAGATCCTTCTTAAAGTTTTACAACTTCTTGATTAATGAATACTTAAGCATGCAATCACAGCCACAACTTACGTTGAAGGAAATTCAAAAAATTAAAGAAAACTTGAATAAATATATGACAATAAAGAAAAAAATTATAAATAATTTTTCAAAAGCCAATAAGACAATTAAAAGTGAGATAAATCATAATTTTAAGAGCATGAATCAGGAAATGATTAAAGGATTGTATTCAGTCATTTCACCAAGTAACTCTAATAAATACAATGAATTAAATCCTTTTAGATCTAAAAATGTACAACTCAGAAACTTTCTGATCATACATCTCATGCTCAACTATGGTCTTAGAATTGGTGAGCTTATGCTACTAACAACCAACTCTATTAAAAAATCAATTCAGAATCATAGTTTTAGTTTAATTATTACAAATACAGATGATGAGTTCGATGATCGATCAAAAAAGCCAAAAATCAAAAATGAATATTCGTACCGAGTAATTAAACTGCAGGAACGAGACTACAGAATTCTTCAAATCTATATAAATGAAATCCGAAAAGAAATTCCTTCACATATCTTATTTACATCCTTAAAGCCTCCCTATTCAGAGATGGATCCGTAAATTTGAACAACTCCTATAAGTGATATTCTGCTCCTCAAATGATGTTATAAACATCAATATATGGAGTATTTTATGGCACGTAGACCAAGAAGAAATCATTCAA
>NZ_NHRP01000058.1:0-8079 GCF_002165385.1 Acinetobacter sp. WCHA39 | reverse complement strand
ACCATTAGAGAAATTTGCTCAGCTTGTTGATTATCATATGGCTTTTGAAACTGTCGCACCTCATGTTTGAATTCGCCCCATATTTTTGCTACAGTGAACCAAATTAAGATCATCTATTTACTAGGCCTCGCATTTGCGGGGTTTTTAATGCTGAATAAAAGGAAAACTTGATGGAATTGCCCAATATTATGCACCCGGTCGCGAAGCTGAGCACCGCATTAGCCGCTGCATTGATGCTGAGCGGGTGCATGCCCGGTGAAATCCGCCCGACGATTGGCCAGCAAATGGAAACTGGCGACCAACGGTTTGGCGATCTGGTTTTCCGCCAGCTCGCACCGAATGTCTGGCAGCACACTTCCTATCTCGACATGCCGGGTTTCGGGGCAGTCGCTTCCAACGGTTTGATCGTCAGGGATGGCGGCCGCGTGCTGGTGGTCGATACCGCCTGGACCGATGACCAGACCGCCCAGATCCTCAACTGGATCAAGCAGGAGATCAACCTGCCGGTCGCGCTGGCGGTGGTGACTCACGCGCATCAGGACAAGATGGGCGGTATGGACGCGCTGCATGCGGCGGGGATTGCGACTTATGCCAATGCGTTGTCGAACCAGCTTGCCCCGCAAGAGGGGATGGTTGCGGCGCAACACAGCCTGACTTTCGCCGCCAATGGCTGGGTCGAACCAGCAACCGCGCCCAACTTTGGCCCGCTCAAGGTATTTTACCCCGGCCCCGGCCACACCAGTGACAATATCACCGTTGGGATCGACGGCACCGACATCGCTTTTGGTGGCTGCCTGATCAAGGACAGCAAGGCCAAGTCGCTCGGCAATCTCGGTGATGCCGACACTGAGCACTACGCCGCGTCAGCGCGCGCGTTTGGTGCGGCGTTCCCCAA
The DNA here is from genome assembly GCF_002165385.1 of Acinetobacter sp. WCHA39. Taxonomy (NCBI): domain Bacteria; kingdom Pseudomonadati; phylum Pseudomonadota; class Gammaproteobacteria; order Moraxellales; family Moraxellaceae; genus Acinetobacter; species Acinetobacter sp. WCHA39. Next base: position 7,184 of record NZ_NHRP01000058.1, on the reverse strand, counting down.
GGCCAGCATGATCGTGATGAGCCATTCCGCCCCCGATAGCCGCGCCGCAATCACTCATACGGCCCGCATGGCCGACAAGCTGCGCTGAGCCATGGCTGACCACGTCACCCCCAATCTGCCATCGCGCGATTTCGATGTGACAGAGGCGTTTTATGCGAAGCTGGGCTTTGCGACGAGTTGGAAGGATCGCGGCTGGATGATCCTGCAGCGCGGCGGTTTGCAGCTCGAATTCTTCCCCTATCCTGACCTCGACCCAGCTACGAGCTCGTTCGGCTGTTGCCTGCGGTTGGATGATCTCGATGCCATGGTGGCATTGGTGAACGCGGCGGGAGCCGAGGAAAAAAGCACCGGCTGGCCGCGCTTCAAAGCTCCGCAACTGGAGGCGAGCGGCCTGAGGATCGGCTACCTGATCGATCCCGACTGCACGCTGGTGCGGCTGATCCAGAACCCCGACTGACCGCATGCCCGCGAAAATCAAGATTTGCGGGATCAGCACACCCGAGGCGCTCGATGCGACCATCGCGGCGCGGGCGGACTATGCCGGGTTGGTGTTCTATCCAGCGTCGCCCCGTGCGGTTACGTCGAATGTCGCGGGCGCTTTGACATCGCGCGCAGCTGGCCAGATCGCCATGGTCGGTTTGTTCGTCGATGCGGATGATGCTGTCATCGCCGACGCACTGGTGGCAGCCAAGCTGAACGCGCTGCAGCTGCACGGTTCGGAATCGCCCGAACGCGTGGCCCAGTTGCGCGCGCGGTTTGGCAAGCCGGTGTGGAAGGCGCTGCCCGTCGCCAGCGCCAGCGATGTCGCACGCGCCGCAGCCTATGCCGGGGCGGCGGACTTGATCTTGTTCGACGCCAAGACCCCCAAAGGCGCGCTGCCCGGCGGCATGGGGTTGGCGTTCGACTGGTCGCTGCTGGCCGGATATCGCGGTGCCTTGCCGTGGGGGCTGGCAGGCGGGCTAAATCCGACGAATGTTGCCGAGGCGATTGCGCGCACCGGAGCGCCGCTGGTCGATACCTCCAGCGGCGTCGAAAGCGCGCCGGGCGTCAAGGATACCGACAAGATTACCAATTTCGCCTTTGCGGTGCGCTTGGCCTAAATCGCGTCGATCAATAGGCGTCGTTCAGCGCAAAGATCGGCTTGCGGGTGCGCCACTGCCCTCGGGTGAAGTCGGGAAAATCTAACGTGCGATTGCCCTCAGCAATCGATTGTTCCGACAGAGGCGTGATCGCGCTCCAGGCCAGCGCGTCGTAAATGTCGATTGGCATCGGGGCCTTGGCCTTCAGCGCCTCGACAAAAGCGTGGATCACGAACCAGTCCATCCCGCCATGCCCGGCCCCTGCCGCCAGATCGGCGTAGCGTTTCCATAGCGGGTGATCGTATTTCGCAAACCAGCCCTCGGCAGGCTCCCAGCGGTGCGGCTGTGGGCTCTTGCCCTCCAGATAGATCGACTTGTTGACGTCCATCCACAGCCCCTCGGTGCCTTGCACCCGAAAGCCGAGAGAATAGGGGCGCGGCAGCGAGGTGTCGTGGCACAGCATGATCGTTTCACCATTAGTGCAGCCGATCATGGTGTTGACCACATCACCCAGTGCGAATTTCACCTCGGCGTTGGGATGATCGGCAGAGCCGTTCTTGACGACATAATCATGCAGCCCGCGCGCCTTACAGCCGAAGCCGCCAGCGCCCGCTCCGCCCGGCAACGCGACCTTCAGGGTGCGGGTCTGCGGCGGGTAGCACACGCCGGCATCGGCGCAGCCCTGGTACTTCACGGTCAGGGTGGTCGCGCTCGCGCCGGCCGCGGGCGTGCCGGTGAGGGTGCCGAGCAATTCCTTGCGGTAGGTTTCGACGTCGCCGAAGAATTCGTCGCGGTAGGCCTTGCCCTTCGGCAGCGCCATGGTCGCGCCGGTGAAGGCGGCATCGGCCTTGACCGAGGTGCGGTGCCGGTACAGGTAATAGCCGTCGGCGATCCGCCAGCGCACCTCGATGCGGTCCGGCGCGGTGGCCTGCGCGGACAGGACGAAGACCTCGTCGACCGGCGGCAGTTCGAAGTCCTGGGCGACGGCCGAGGTCGCGGGCAGCGCAAGCAGCAGGGCGAGCCCGGCCAGCCAGCGGCGCAGGCGGATCGTGGATGCGGTCATTGGCTCAGTTTACCGGTCGGCTCTCGGCGGCCAGCCATTGCAGGTATTCGGGCAGGCCGGACGCGGCTTCGACCGCGAGCAGCTCCGGGAGTTCGTAGGGATGCAGTTGGCGCAGGCGTTCCTGCAGGGCGGGGTAGGCCTCGGCACTGGTCTTGACCAGCAGCAGGACCTCGGCCGCGGCCTCGACCTTGCGTTGCCAGCGATAGACCGAACGCAGGCCGGGCAGGAGGTTGACGCAGGCGGCCAGGCGCTCGGCCACCAGCGCGGTGGCGATGCGCTCGGCGCTGTCGGCGTCGGGACAGGTGCAGAAGCAGATCAGGGCGCTCACCGGCATAGGGTAGCGGCTGCCCCGATCCGGCGGGCCTGGCGGACATCCGCGTGCGGCCCTTGAAAGTCGGCGGGCCCGCCCCATCTCGGTGGCATGCCGGGTTCGCCCGGTTCTGTTGTCCGCGGTTTGGCACTCGCTTCGCGCGACTGCTAAAATCGCCGGGTTTTTCCACGTCAATCAACCATTTACCGAGGTTGCCATGTCCAATATCAAGCCGCTGCACGACCGCGTGGTCATCAAGCGCATGGAAGAAGAGAAGCTGTCCGCCGGCGGGATCGTGATCCCGGATTCGGCCACCGAGAAGCCGATCAAGGGCGAAGTCGTCGCCGTCGGCACCGGCAAGGTGCTGGACAACGGCCAGGTCCGCGCGCCGCAGGTCAAGGTCGGCGACAAGGTGCTGTTCGGCAAGTACAGCGGCACCGAAGTGAAGCTGGACGGCGTCGAGCTGCTGGTGGTGAAGGAAGACGACCTGTTCGCGATCCTCGGCTGATCGCGCGTCGCTCCCACACATTTCTCATCCGAATAATTTTTCGAGGTAATTCGCAATGGCTGCCAAGGACATTCGTTTCGGCGAAGACGCGCGCTCCAAGATGGTGCGCGGCGTCAACGTGCTCGCCAACGCCGTGAAGGCGACCCTCGGCCCGAAGGGCCGCAACGTCGTGCTGCAGAAGAGCTACGGCGCGCCGACCATCACCAAGGACGGCGTCTCCGTCGCCAAGGAAATCGAACTGGCTGACGCGTTCGAGAACATGGGCGCGCAGATGGTGAAGGAAGTCGCTTCCAAGACCTCCGACAACGCCGGCGACGGCACCACCACCGCCACCGTGCTGGCGCAGGCGTTCATCCGCGAGGGCATGAAGGCGGTCGCCGCCGGCATGAACCCGATGGACCTGAAGCGCGGCATCGACCAGGCGGTGAAGGCCGCGGTCGGCGAACTGAAGTCGCTGTCCAAGCCGTCGTCGACCAGCAAGGAAATCGCCCAGGTCGGCGCGATCTCCGCGAACTCGGATGCCAACATCGGCGACCTGATCGCGCAGGCGATGGACAAGGTCGGCAAGGAAGGCGTGATCACGGTCGAGGAAGGCAGCGGCCTGGACAACGAACTCGACGTGGTCGAGGGCATGCAGTTCGACCGCGGCTACCTGAGCCCGTACTTCGTCAACAACCAGCAGTCGATGTCGGCCGACCTGGATGATCCCTTCATCCTGCTGTACGACAAGAAGATCTCCAACGTGCGCGACCTGCTGCCCGTCCTCGAGGGCGTGGCCAAGGCCGGCAAGCCGCTGCTGATCGTGGCGGAGGAAGTCGAAGGCGAAGCGCTGGCGACCCTGGTGGTCAACACCATCCGCGGCATCGTCAAGGTCTGCGCGGTGAAGGCCCCGGGCTTCGGCGACCGTCGCAAGGCGATGCTGGAAGACATGGCGATCCTGACCGGCGGCGTGGTGATTTCCGAGGAAGTCGGCCTGTCGCTGGAGAAGGCCACCATCAAGGACCTCGGCCGCGCCAAGAAGATCCAGGTGTCGAAGGAAAACACCACCATCATCGATGGCGCCGGCGAAGGCGCGGGCATCGAGGCGCGCATCAAGCAGATCAAGGCGCAGATCGAGGAGACCTCCTCCGACTACGACCGCGAGAAGCTGCAGGAGCGCGTGGCCAAGCTGGCCGGCGGCGTTGCGGTGATCAAGGTCGGTGCCGCCACCGAAGTCGAGATGAAGGAAAAGAAGGCGCGCGTCGAAGACGCCCTGCACGCGACCCGTGCGGCCGTCGAGGAAGGCATCGTCCCGGGCGGCGGCGTCGCCCTGATCCGTGCCAAGGCGGCGATCGCCGGCATCAAGGGCGTGAACGAAGACCAGAACCACGGCATCCAGATCGCCCTGCGCGCGATGGAAGCCCCGCTGCGCGAGATCGTGACCAATGCCGGCGATGAGCCGTCGGTCATCCTCAACCGCGTGGTCGAAGGTTCGGGTGCGTTCGGCTACAACGCCGCCAACGGCGAGTTCGGCGACATGATCGAGTTCGGCATCCTGGACCCGACCAAGGTCACCCGCACCGCGCTGCAGAACGCCGCGTCGATCGCGGGCCTGATGATCACCACCGAAGCGATGGTGGCCGAGGCCCCGAAGAAGGACGAGCCGGCGATGCCGGCCGGCGGCGGCATGGGCGGCATGGGCGGCATGGATTTCTAAGCCCCGCGATCCATCAAGCAAGACCACAAAGCCCGGCCTCGTGCCGGGCTTTGTGCGTTCTGGCGTCCGAGGCGGGAGACTTCCTACCCGCCCCGCGGCAATGTCTGACGCGAAGATCAGAAAACGCCGATATGAACGCGTGCTCGCGGGCGCAACCCTGAGCAGCCGTCCCTGCAACGGAGCGCTGCGTGCCGCGCCTGACCGCACCCCGGCGGCAGGCCGAGGTGTGCGCGCCACTGCCGGCCGCCCACGCCGCTGCGCGTTACGCGCGCCACCTGCCCGAGCGCACGCTGCTGTACGCGCTAGTGCAGGCGCACTACCCGGACTTCATCGCGCGTCTTGAGGCCGAAGACCGCCCGCTGCCCGAGTATGTGCGCGAGGAGTTCGAGACCTACCTGCGCTGCGGCGTGCTCGAGCACGGCTTCCTGCGCGTGGTCTGCGAGCACTGTCGTGCCGAGAGGCTGGTGGCGTATTCCTGCAAGAAGCGCGGGCTGTGCCCGAGCTGCGGCGCACGGCGCATGGCCGAGTCGGCGCGGCATCTGGTGGACGAGGTGTTCGGCCCGCGGCCGGTGCGGCAATGGGTGCTGAGTTTCCCGTACCCGTTGCGCTTCCTGTTCGCCAGCAAGCCTGAGGCGATCGGCCCGGTGCTGGGCATCGTGCATCGTGTGATCGCCGGTTGGCTTGCCGATCAGGCCGGCGTGCCGCGGGATACGGCGCAATGCGGCGTGGTGACCCTGATCCAGCGCTTCGGCAGCGCGCTGAATCTCAACATCCACTTCCACATGCTGTGGCTCGACGGCGTGTACGAGGACACCACCGAGCGTCCGCAGCGCAAGCCGCGCCTGCACCGCACCCGTGCGCCCACATCGGCGCAACTGACGGAACTGGCCAACACCATCGCGCATCGCGTGTGCCGGCACCTGTCGCGCCGCGGCTGGCTCGAAGGCGAAGACGAATCCGTGTTCCTGTCCGACAGCGCGGGTAGCGACGACGGCATGGATGGGCTGCGGATGAGTTCGATGACCTACCGCATCGCCACCGGTCGCGACGCTGGCCGCAAGGTCGTCACGCTGCAAACGCTGCCTGGCGACGCCGGTCCGCTGGAGGGCGACGCCGGCAAGGTCGGCGGCTTCTCGCTGCATGCCGGCGTGGCCGCGGAAGCACACGAAAGCCACAAGCTCGAAAAGCTGTGCCGCTACATCACGCGCCCGGCGATCAGCGAGCAGCGGCTATCGATCTCGCCACAGGGCAGGGTGCGTTACCAGCTCAAGACGCCGTGGCGCAATGGCACCACGCATGTCGAATGGGATGCGGTGGACTTCATCGCCAAGCTGGCGGCACTGGTCCCGCCGCCACGCGCGCATCTCACCCGCTTCCACGGCGTATTCGCCCCGAATGCAAACCTGCGCGCGCAGCTGACGCCCTCGGGGCGCGGCAGGCGGCCTGCGGGCGATGCGGCGCCAGTGGACGTCAGCGCCCACGACGAGCCGCGCAGCCCCGAGCAGAAGCGCCGTGCGATGAGCTGGGCGCAACGGCTCAAGCGGGTCTTTTCCATCGACATCACCACCTGCGCCCACTGCGGCGGCGCGGTGCGGATCGTCGCCAGCATCGAAGACCCCAAGGCCATTCGCGCCATCCTCGCCCACTTCGAGAAACACGGCGCGCTGGAGCAAGCGCACTACCGGCCCGCAGCGCGCGCCCCGCCGCCCGCCGCGTGATGAGGCGCCGGCCACACAGCCGGCAGCCAAGCCAGAGTCCGATCCGATGCGGCCACGACCCCGCAGGGCTGCGCTCGGCCCTGTGCCGGGATTCGGTGAGAAATGGCTACGCACTGAGCCGCTGCGTGGCCCCGCGATGTCGAAAACCCACGCATGAACCCCCGATCTGTGCCCGATCTGTGCCCAAAGCGGCGCTTGCGCGGCCGCTTCCTACCCGCCAGACTCGCCAAAAAGGGCGGTTGAACTTCCTATACCCATATCCCACTTTAGGTTTGGCAGCACCTTTTCAATCAGGTGGTTGTTTACACCAATCCAGCTATTGGCCAATTGAATATTGGTTTCGTCTACTTTTTTTGATTTTTTAAACAGCTTGGTAAAACCGAGTGCCAAAACAGGGGGACCATGTAAAAACGTGCTTCCTGTAATGACTGAACCAACTGTGAGTCCTTTACTGACTTTTTGCAATAAGGATGCTTTTTTATGAGCAGTAGACATAAATCTAACCTTGAGTGTAGAGATTTAAAAAAATGTTCCAACTATAAACAACGGAAATTGAAATACAATTGTATATTTGAAGATGTTGACATTTTTTATGGATTTACCCATTTTCTGCAATTTTAATCCACTTTATCATAAGTGAAGCATTGGTATTTGGTGTATAAAGTTCTTAAAAACTTTTATTGAAACATATATCTCATGTTTTTAGAAATCCGATAAATTGAAAACAATGGAGGGCAGAGTAAAACTTGAAGTGCGACATAAACCACCTAATTAATTTAAAGGGTTTATGGAGTATATAAAATTGTCATA
>NZ_NHRP01000057.1:0-8327 GCF_002165385.1 Acinetobacter sp. WCHA39 | reverse complement strand
TTGAATGATTTCTTCTTGGTCTACGTGCCATAAAATACTCCATATATTGATGTTTATAACATCATTTGAGGAGCAGAATATCACTTATAGGAGTTGTTCAAATTTACGGATCCATCTCTGAAGACTCAAAATCACCTTTATTTTTAAATAATTTTTTGTTTGCCTCTATAACTCTTGTTAAATATCTAGTTTGAGACAATTGTTCGCATTTGATCGCCTTGTATTTTAGCTGTCCGTCTACTTCACTATGCAATTCACTAACTGCGTAATTATGAGTTGTAAGTATTAAATCCAAAAAAACAACTCGATAGTTATTAAAGGCTAGTTCATCACTAAAAATTGGAGGAGATATTTTTTCATATACACTATCTGCATAAATTGTAGAACTATGACTTAACAGTATAGTGAGTACGGCAGTTCTTATTTTCATTGTATAAGTTCTTGTAAAAATTCAGATAAATCAGTATAGCATTCAGTTGTTGAGCCGTTGAATAAGATTTTAGGCTTATAGTGGTATTCGTCCATTTCTATTTTGAAGTTCCTTTATTGCATTCGCTCTAAGGCAGGTACTTCTAGTCTTGCATTATGTCTTAATTTATCAGCATGTTTAGTAATTACGGTTTTGTTGCAAAAAAGAAATAAGCAATTGATTTTATTGACTTTAATTTTATATTAAAAATAAATCAAAACCTTTAAAATCATATGGTTATGAAATCTTTATGCAACAAAGCCGTTCAACACACATCATAGCTACCTTGTAAGGTAGCTATGATGTGTGTTCTTGCTTTTTTATTTAATTTCAATAACTTAAAAAAGTTAATGTCTGAGTTTTATTTTTACACATAAATGCAATAATATTTAAAATCAATTACTTACATCATGTGAAAAATTGAGAGCTTAACAGCACACATAATACCTACCTAACTACCTTAGTTACAGTCAGGACTCTGATCCCACATGATGAAAATTAAAAATATGAACTCGTTTAAGCTGTCCTATATGTACTTCTTTCCCGCGGTGTTTTTCCCATTTTTGAATATCTACCAATTTAGAAACAATCCAGACCTTCAATCATGGCTATTCAATAACTTACTGATCAGCATTACAGTAATTTTGGTCCCACTTTGCCTTAGTTTAAGCATGCTCATCACTAAGTTTTTATACCAAGATCACAACAAAAAAATGGAATACAACGCCATGGGGCTTGGGCTGTTGTGCCTAATTTTTCTCATGGGCAGCAACTACTACCAGTTCCATAAATTTACAGCAGGAACAGACCTCAGCATGGATTTTTACCGCATGGCGTTAATGCTGAGTTTCCTGATCGGATGCTTTATCGCAAGCCTATGCTTCACCTTGAAATATAAGCAATATTCAAAAAAATATGACACAGACTTCAACCTCAAAACCCAAAGATTCATGCTGAGTGCATGCCCATTGTTATTGATCTCCATCACAGCCATCTTTGTGGTTTAAAGCTACTTTTGCAGATCGGCAAAAAATGCCGTCATTTCCTGAAAATTACTGACCAGACGCTTAGATTTCCGCTCATACGAAGGCACCGACAGTTCTACCTTGGACTTTCGGTTCAGATACTTGAAGTACAGCGGAAAAACTTGCTTATTGAACTTAAACACATCCTCCCGAACGCCCCTAAACCCCGCCAATTTCGCCACCCGAGACAACTCAGCCATGACCATACTGTCCTGTTTATCAGGACTCTTGATCTGTTGGGCTTTCTTAAAGGTAGCGACCAGTTGCTCACTCTTAAGTTCCAGAAACTTCTTGTGAATGCGCCACGTCCAACCCGTGGTTCTATCAATTTCTTTCTGTTTGCGCTGTTCAACCGTAAACGGAAGATTAACCAACTCATAGACCGGAGCAGACTGCCTATTGTCTCCAACCTGAATGGCGGTGCGATAAATCAGCCGGTTCTGACGATCTTGGACCGATTCAAACGGCTCTAACTCAGACTTATCAAGTCCATAGGCAAGCCTCAACAACTCCAAACAATCTTGCTTTTTTTCTCGAAGTTCCTCGGGAAGCGTACACAACAAACAGAGTCGAACCTTCTCAATTTTGAGCAGACTTTGATTGAGTAAAACAACCAAATCCACCACTGGCTTTTGCTTCAACCGGTAATTTCTTTGTCTGGCGGTTTGGTCCAAATGATATCTTTTTTTGAACTTATCAATAATGCTTTCAGCCCGATCAAGCGGCACATCAAGCTGAACATAATACTGCGTTTCGCGGCTGACTTTATCCAAGATATCGGCTAAATATTCGCTGGTTTTGACACAGTAATAGATCATTATAAAGTCCAGTTTTTTTGGTAATTCTGTCGGAAAAATTCTAGCATTTTTATACTTTTTTGGTAATTCTATCGGTGTGCTTATTTTGTAATGCTTTGGACTGCGTTTAGCAGTCCCCTTTTAAGTGCAGATGTAGGTTTATAAATGGTTGTTCCGACGGAATTTGATTTTATGGCAGTTTCAGGTATAGTGAACGCATCTGATTGCTTCTAAAGCTTTTCTGATTCTGAACGTGTAGCGCATAAAAGAAAAACCATCTTTTAAGTTAGCAGAGACCATAAGTAGGAATTTTAAAGTGAACCATCAGGTCGTTATCCGTACGCCAACGGAGTCCTTTCATGATCAGCGATAGCACATATTTTTTTGGCTACTCGCATATTGTCTTTGTTAGATCCCTCTAACGTTCAAAAATTACGTCTAGCGTAGTTTGTCCATTTTTGCGCCTATTTTTTGGCGTTCCAAATGTTCGGCAAGTTACCGCTGCCGAGACGTTTTTTCACTATTTCAAACTGCTAGGAGCACTAACCATGTTCTGATCGGTGAAGCTGCATGCTGGGGAAACCTCGCTGGTGCGGCTACAACGGGGGCTAAAGAGTGAAATTCTCTTTTTCTACCCAATCAAAAAATTGAACAAGATTAAAGTTGTTGGGCGACGTAGACACGGGCGCTTTGGTGACAAAGCACAACCCTGTTTTAATTGAAGTCAGAGTTGAGATCACGGATGATTTCAACGCTAAAATGACTGCCTTTTGCATGAGTGATTTTGCGATGGGCACAGCACAGGTGGGCGACTAAAAGTGAGCCGAAAGGCGATCAAGACAGAGAAAAACTGTCAGATGTCAGATTTTAAAAGGGTCATGGACATCGGGTACTTGTAAATACATAAGCAAGATTCGTCGAATAGCTTAAGCCTGTAACAGCATCTACAGTAGAACCTGATAGATGCTTTGCTGAAAATTTTGATAGCACGGTAACTCTAAAGAGTCTTTAGTCGGTGTAAGTGGGATCTTGGAACAACTACCCATGAAGCGCCAATGGACGAGACGAGTGTAACGAGTAAGACTTGAGCGAAAGCGAGAAGCCGGGCATCCGAGTGACAATTAAGACTAATACGGGAAGTTCGCTAAATATTTGTTTATTTAATTCTTTTAGTTGGTGACTGTAAGATTTAGACAAATTTTAGAGGATGGGAGATCAGTTGAGTAAAGCGACGTTTCTGTCGGGAGCATGAATATTCGAGCGAATAAAAACGTAAGGGTATACATGAGTAATGAAAGGTTGAGCCGATTATAGGTTTGATTTAGTGAAAAAAATAGCAGTTGTGGTGACTGCAAGCGGACTGGTAATCCGTGGAAAAATTTTTGTATGTTATGAAATTTAACTGAGAATTAAACAGAAATAACTCTGTTTAATATTGTCGGTGCAGATTAATCACATGCATTCATTTTTAAAACATGACCGTTAAGACTGAAAAGTCTTAGCGGTTCATCTTTAAAACGCTCTATTTTGCGTTTTAAGCAACTATAAACACAACCATATGGATTAATACCAAAATTACCTTAACCGAGCTGTAACACTCTTTTTTTTGCGTTTAAACAGTATTTTCAACAAAGTCTAAGATAAATAAAAGCATTCTGCTAAGTGCTCTCACTCACTCAAGATCACCACACCCCTCGCTCTGCTCGGGCTGATGGTGAACGTTGAGTGAGTTTCGGCAATACTCTCCCTAAGGGCGGTCAATTAGAAAAATGACACATCCCTTAAGTATTGCCGATTAACCTGTAATTGGGCTGACGGAGCCACGCATCGGTCGTATCCGCACATGGTTTTGCTGACCATGCAGACAAGGACTAAAGGTTTTGCACCTTCTCTCACGCGCTCCCTGTCGAAGTATGGCGATATCTCTGCGAGGGTTTCCCCAACATGCAACTTAACCAACCTATACCACTACTCTCAACGCCCCGTTTATGTGAGATTCCCCTGTAACGGTTCCGCCTTTCGACGATCGCTACGATGCACCAGTGACACTTATTCCCTCCACATGCACCGCATGCCAACCATAAAATGGGCACGCAGAAGCAGGCAAAGCTCGATCTGGGATACTTATTTGATGAAAAAAAACACTTAACTAACGAAGACTTTTCAATTTGGGCTTGATATTACTGCACATAACAGTGAAAATAGAGTTCTGGTACAAAGCCTTTGGGTGAAATCATAACGGTCGCCAAACCTTATGATCTTCGTTACTTGATGTTGCTTCATCAAATAACTGCGTACCGACGAATTTAAAGCCCTGCGTGACAATTGTCAAGCAGGGCTTTTTCGTTTTTAAAAATAAAATTATTAAATATTATATATTTGCGGTATATGGTGTAGTTCCTAATATTGGCTAACTCTCTCATAAAATATATGCTGATACTTATATGATTTACGTCAAAACATAATAAACAGGACTTTTAAGCTAAATGGCGAAACTATCACTGAGCGAAGTATCTAAGCGTTTTAATGTCGATAGATCGACAATCTACAGAGCTGTAAAAAATGGACGCTTGTCTCGTACTGATGATGGTCAATTTGATCTTGCCGAAGTAATTCGATGCTTCGGTGAACCACAACAGGTATCACAGCCAGCTAAGGAAGCTCCTAAGCAAAGCAGTGATGCAGCTACGCAAAAACTTATCACTCATTTAGAAAATGAAGTCAAAAAATACCAGGAACGTGAAGAACGTTTGATGCAGCAAATTGATCGGATGCAGACTCTGATTGAATTAAAAAGTGTCGCGCCTGCCACGGCAGCACAACACTCCGACGCTACAGCATGCGACACCAAAACGCCACAGCATGCGACAGCAGATCAAGATACTGAAAATAATAAAATTTTAACCAAAAACATGGTGAAAAATGTTGCAGTGCAACACCCTGACGCTATAGCGAGCGACACCCAAACGCCACAGCATGCGACGTTGCAAAGTGTGGCAGTGCCACAACCCAAAAAACAGGGTTTATTTGGACGCGTATTGAATGCTGTATTCAATCAAGATTAAGAGTTCTATACTTTAAAAATCATCTGATGTCTTTTTTCTTGATCTTCACTGTACCTTGCTTCGGCAGACGCTTAGAAATTTCTAAGTTACGATACAGTTGTTTAATCATCACAGGCTCACTATTCGGATCCTTATACACTACGGTATCGTTTGTGACATAGACCACAGGTCCATTACTAGCTTTTGCAATAAAGGTCTCCGTGAGCACCCTACCTGCCTCTTTAGCAATAACGCGCTCCTCCTCATCCATCTTATTTATCTCATCCATATCTCAACCTAGTTAACAATCAAGTTTTATTATTATTCTCACTATTTAACTTAAATATTAACCTTTTTGTTTAATTGAATTGTTCATGTGGACTACACAAACCCGTGGAACATTGATAAGTAAGCGTGGAATGTGAAGAACCGACAAAAAAGCCCAATCGGATATGATTGGGCTTTTTACTATGCGATAAGGTTATGAATTAAAACAAATAATTTAGAGTATTTCGTATAAGGTGTATTATGTTAATTTTAGATAAATTTAAAATATGGATAGTAAATATAAATGTTAACTTTTGAAAATTTAAGATTACCAATGGATGAAGAGTACATAAAGTGGCTAGGAGTTGCTGTTTATTCTTTTGCTTATATGGAAGGAACTGTAATTGATATCTATCGATTCTTAGATGATTCTTTTGCACAAAAGTATTTTAGAGGTGAAAAAGGTATTACATCAGGTTGTTTAAAAAGTCATTTTAAGTCCTTTCTAGATAAAAACAAATCATCTATAGCTTTACCTGTTGGTGTCACCATTCAAGATATTGAAAGAGTATTTGATGAATTTCATGATCTTACTGAAAAAAGAAATGCTTTGATTCATGCACATCCCATCACCTTACCAAGCGGTGGACGTGGTCTAGCATTTCAAACAGGAAAACCCAAAGCAAAAGAAAAAGATGTGTTATGGGAACTGAATGAAATTAAGAAATTTTGTGAAATTATTGAAAACAAAGTCTCTGATTTTTCTAAAGTCGCTGATCCATTTAAAAAACAATAGAAATTTAGTCTATTTAACATAATAGAGCTTATACGAAACGCATATAAAAATAGTTTTATATTTCAAAAAGTTATGCTATAAAAAATCGGGGACGCAAACCCAAAAAGCTGACTTGGAAACAAGTCGGCTTTTTTATGATCGTTTTTGATAGTTCTTGCCAATAATTTTGACTAAAAATTACGCTTTTCAGCTTGAGTGATACAATTTTGTGATACATTATTGTATATACAAATTTGAATGTTTTTTATGGAACAGTATTTCGAATGGGATGAGGCAAAGAATCGAAAGAATCAGAAAAAGCACGATGTCTCTTTCGAAACAGCAAGCCTTGTTTTTGATGATCCATTAAGGATCTCAATCCAAGACAGACATACCGATGGTGAAGAACGTTGGCAAACCATTGGAAAAGTAAAAGGCGTACTAATGCTCTTAGTAGCTCACACCATCTTTGATGAAGATGACTGTGAAATCATACGAATCATTAGTGCAAGGCAAGTCACCAAAGCGGAGCGAGATAGATATGAGCATGGTTAGATACTCACGCAAAGAACTGAATGAAAAATTCAGCGACAAGCAAGATGCTGAAATTCAACGCTTGCTTGCTAAGGGAACGGTTCCTGACGATCAGCTAGATCTCTCAGATATGCCTGAAATTACCGACTGGAGCAATGCTGTACGCCATAATCAATTCTATCGCCCAGTGAAGCAACAGACTTCCATTCGTTTAGATGCTGATGTACTTGCATGGTTTAAAGCTCAAGGCAAAGGCTATCAAACACGAATGAATGAAATTTTGCGGGATGCTATGCTCAAAGAATTAAAAAATCATCAGTAAAAATGGGAGCTTAGGCTCCCATTTTTAGATTAGTATAACGCGTATTATGTTAATTTTAGATTTTCTAAAAAGATGGTACTCAACTTATAACATTTCTAACCGTATTAATATCACTTATACTCTGTATTGACCTTTTGGGGGAAAAAGATGAATACAATTACAGCTAAAATATTATGTCTTAGTTTTTCTATATTACTAATGGGGTGTGATAGTAGTTCATCGACTGATACTAGCCCAACTAAAATCACAAGCTCTAAAGCTGTTGGTGATGAAATGGATACCATGCAGGAATGTAAGTATCGTCTTGATCAAACAGCAAAAAAATATAATGTATCCTATACTGTAGATAAGGATGAAAAAGAAAAGTTTATTGGCTACATCGTGAAAGATGGAACTCAAACCGACTTGTTAGCCATGTGTAAAAAAGATGGTGACTACTACTCTGCTATGTTTCAAATACCTGATGAAAAATGAGAACAACAATGATCTATAAACACATATTAATTGCAATCACTTTAGCTATTATCAGTACCTCAGTGCTGGCTGATAAAAAGATTCCCATGATCGATAAAAAGTACAATGGAAAGTACTTTCTAATTAGCAATAAAAAGAAAGGGGGGATCAATTTAGTTATTTATAAGTCTGTATTTTCAACAGAGACAGTCTACTCTAAGATGGAAATCAACTGTTCCACAGGTAAATATCGCAAAATTGGAGAAGGCATCAATAGCGAAAGCGATATCACAACCTACACAGATAAAGGCTCATGGATCGAACCTATCTATGGGGCTAGCCACTATGATGTAGTTAAGTTTACTTGCAAATAGCAAACCTTGAGCATAAAGATGTGTTTTGTCAAATAGTGCAGTTATAACTATAAATTTATCCAAATGTTTGTACAGGCTTGAAATACTTATCGGTATAAATCTTTGTTATCGATTCACAACTGTCTTTACCTATTATAGATCTTATGTAATCCTCAGATTTTTTATTTCCATCCATAGAAGAGAGGTGGTCCCACTTGTTTGAACAACTAAAAGCGTATTTATAAGTGATATTCCGCTCTAGTTAAGCCACCTTGTTTTGTTGGGGTA